>DASQTS010000131.1:0-13490 GCA_035641775.1 Thermoleophilaceae bacterium | reverse complement strand
GTCGTCGGCCTGCCCGGACGACATCGACCCGGCGAACGCGTGGGAGTGCACCGACATCCACGTGCGCGTCTACTCGCCCGAGAACCGCTTCTCGACGGCCATCGCCCATCGCGTGACCCCGGAGGCAGAGCCAGTGCTGACAAAGGAGACGGCGTTCCACCCGCGGACCAGCGAGCTCACGGAGAGTTTCGTGGAGTACCGCGGCTACTGGCTGCCGCACTGCTTCAACAACGAGGGCGGGATCGCGGAGTACTGGGCCTGCCGCGAGAAGGCCGTGGTGATGGACCTCTCGCCGCTCCGCAAGTGGGAGGTGCTCGGCCCCGATGCCGAAGCGCTGATCCAGCACGCGATCACGCGCGACGCGCGCCGCCTCGCCGTCGGGCAGGTGGTCTACACGGCGATGTGCAACGAGACCGGCGGGATGATCGACGACGCGACTGTCTTCCGGCTCGGCGACGACAACTTCCGCTTCATCGGCGGCGACGAGTACGACGGCGTGTGGCTGAAGGAGCTGGGCGAGAAGCTCGGCCTCAAGGCGTTCGTGAAGCCGACAACTGACCAGCTGCACAACCTCGCCGTCCAGGGCCCGGCCTCGCGCGACATCATGCGCGAGCTGATCTGGACGCCGCCCACCCAGCCCTCGCTCGAGGAGCTGAAGTGGTTCCGGTTCCTGGTGGGGCGGATCGGCGGCTACCAGGGGATCCCCGTGGTGGTGTCCCGCACCGGTTACACCGGCGAGCTGGGCTACGAGGTCTTCTGCCACCCGGACGACGGGCCCGCCGTGTGGGACGCGATCTGGGACGCCGGGCAGCCGCACGGCCTGAAGCCGCTGGGCCTCGAGGCGCTCGACATGATCCGGATCGAGGCGGGCCTGATCTTCGCCGGTTACGAGTTCGACGACCAGGTCGATCCCTTCGAGGCGGGCATCGGCTTCACGGTGAAGCTCGACTCCGAGGACGACTTCGTGGGCAAGGACGCGCTGATCGAGCGCTCGTCGCATCCGCAGCGCAAGCTCGTCGGGCTCGAGCTCGAGGGGAACGAGATCGCCGGGCACGGCGACGAGGTATACGTGGGCCGGCAGCGGGTGGGCGTGGTCACGAGCGGCACGCGCAGCCCGACGCTCCGGAAGAACATCGCGCTGTGCCGGATGGCGGTGCAGTACGGGGACGAGGGCACCGCGGTCGAAGTCGGCAAGCTGGACGGACTCCAGAAGCGGATCCCGGCGACGGTCGTGGGCTTCCCGTTCTACGACCCGAAGAAGGAGCGCCCGCGGTCGTGAGCGAGCAGCCAGAATTCCAATTCCCGCTGAGCTTTACGGGTCCCGATGGCATCGGAGCGACGCCATTCGAGGACTATGCGGAGGCGGAGCGACCGGACGTGTGCGACGACGGACAGGATCCCGCGGTCGCCCTTCGCAGGACACTTGGGATGTTCGCCACCGGCGTCACCGTCATCACCGCACTGAAGGGAGGAGAAGTGCACGGCATGACGGCCAACGCCTTCATGTCCGTTTCGCTCGAGCCACCGCTCGTTCTCATCTCGGTCGATCGGCTCACGAAGATGTGCGCACTTCTTCACGAAGGGATGCATTACGGCGTTAGCGTCCTCAGTGAAAGCCAGGCGAAGCTCTCCGACCGGTTTGCCGGGAGGTCGGACGAGGCGGACCCGCGCTTTCTTGTCGTGAAGGACACGCCGCTCGTGGACGGCGCGCTGGCGCATTTCGTGGCGAGGGTGGAAAAGTCGTACTGGGGCGGCGACCACTCGCTCTTCCTCGGTCGCGTCGAGTACGCGCGCCAGAACCCCGGCACGCCGCTGCTGTTCCACGGCGGCCGGTACGAGCGGCTCGGTGCCTAGATCGATCGTCGTCGGCGTCGTGGGCGACTCCGGCGCCGGAAAGACGACGCTGACACGAGGCCTCATGCGGGTGATCGGCGAGGGCCACGTGACCCATGTCTCCGCGGACGACTATCACCGCTACGACCGGAAGCGGAGGCGCGAGCTGGGCGTGACGCCGCTGCATCCCGACTCGAACCACCTCGACATCCTCACCCAGCACCTGACGCACCTCCGCCGCGGCGAACCCGTGCTGAAGCCTGTCTACAGCCACCGGACCGGGGAATTCGAGCCACCGGTGTACGTACGGCCCGCGAAGTTCCTGCTCGTCGAGGGGCTGCTGAACTTCCACACGGAGACGCTGCGAAGCCTCCACGACGTGCGTGTGGCGCTCGCGCCTCCGGAGGAGCTGCGCCGGGCGTGGAAGCTGAAGCGCGACTGCACTCGGCGCGGCTATACGACCGACGAGGTGCTCGCCGAGCTGGACGCGCGACAGGCGGATGCCGAGGCGTACATCCAGCCGCAGACGATGCACGCCGACATCGTCGTCGCGTTCTCGAAGCGCCTCGACGCGGACGTCATCCTCCGCGACAGCCTTCCGCACCCCGACCTGTCGCCGATGCTCGACGGCCCCGCGCTCATCAAGCGGGAGCGGGAGTGGCTGCTGCACATCCCGGGCGACCTCGATCCGGCCCATGCCGCCGAGCTCGAGGAGGCGGTCTGGGAGCGGATGAGCTTCGCGTCTCACCTGCGGATCCGGCGGCTCGGCGAGTTCACCGTCGGCACCGACCTCCACCGCTCGGACTCGCTCGCGCTCGTGCAGCTCCTGGTCCTCTACCACGTGGTCACCGCACGAGCGGCGCTGGCGATCGGCGGGTCGCCGCCGCGCACGGATCCGCGCTTTCCGACGGGCGCCGATTCCGCTTTGCACGCTTAGTCCCTGGTCTATAGGTTGGGTGGCACCCATGGCGGTGACGCTGACCCAGCTCGTTGCCTTCTTGACGGTCGTGCGGCGCGGCTCCGTGACCGCCGCGGCGGAGGAGCTGGTGGTGACGCAGCCGTCCGTGTCCGCGGCCGTCTCGGCGCTGGAGCGCGAGCTCGGGGTGCGCCTCACGGAGCGGGCCGGCCGAACGGTGCGGCCGACGGCGGCCGGTGCGGCGTTTGCGCCCTACGCGTCCGATGTGCTCGGCCTGCTCGAGCAGGGTGCCCGCATCGCGCGGGAGGCCGACGAGGTCGGACCGCAGTCGCTCCGCATCAGCGCGGTCACGACGGCCGGGGAGTACCTCGTGCCGCAACTGATCCAGGCGTTCCGCGAGCGGCGCCCCGACGTGGAGATCTCGCTCGACGTCGGGAACCGTGAGCTGGTCTTTCGGCGGGTACTCGACCACAAGGTCGACGTGGCCGTTACCGGCCGGATACCGGACGACGACCGCCTAGTGGGGGTGGACTTCGCGGACAACGAGTTCGTCCTTGTGACGAGCGCAGGCGATCGGCTCGCCCGGCGCCGTTGGGTGGCGATGGGGGAGCTCGAGTCGAGGCCATGGCTGCTGCGCGAGCCCGGGTCCGGGACGCGAACGCTCTGCGAGGAGTACCTGGCCTCGCGCGGGATCTCGCCGAACGTGCTGACGCTCGGCTCGAACGGCGCGATCAAGCAGGCGGCGCGGGCCGGCCTCGGGATCGCGCTTCAGTCGCGCGCCGCGGTGGAGCTCGAGCTGGAGCTCGGCCTGCTCGCCACGATCACCCCGCGCGGCGGCCTCCCCGAGCGCCGCTGGCACGTGGTGCGCTCCGCGATCGGGCCCGTGCGCGAGGACGTGGAGGCGTTCATGGCGTTCTGCACCTCATCGGCCGCTCAGCACGCCCTCAGCGACTAGCGCGTCCGGAGCCTTCCACTAGCGCGCACATCAGCGCCACCGCGTCGTCGTCAGCGAGTGCCTGTTCGGCGGTGAGGGAGCGCCAGGTCGGGAAAGCGAGCGCATGGCCGACCGCCGCGCGGGTCCGGCGCGCCGCCGCCCCGCGAAGACCGCGCCCAGCCATGAGAACCTCCCGAATGGCGTTCAGGTACGCATAGAAGCCGCCCAGCAGGTGCTGGAGGATCGGGACGAGCGGCTCGTCGCGCAGGAGGCTGATGTACATCCCCTCGGTGCGCCGGTAGAACCCGTAGAGCTCGCGAAACGCGATCTCAGTGCGCTCCTCCGGATCTTCGATTGCGGCCCAGGCGCTTGGATCCGGCGGCGGATTTGCCGCGCGCCAGTGCGACGAGCAAGCCGCGAACAGGGCCTCCTCGTCCGGGAAGTGGCGGTAGACCGTCGACCGCTGGACGCCGGCGCGCTCTGCGATAGCGCTTATCGAAGTCCGAGCGGGGCCGAGCTCCTCGTGCAGCGCGACGGTGCTCTCGGTGATGCGCCTGCGCGTCTGCTCCTCGAGCTCGGCGCGGTGCTTCTTCCGGTAAGGGCGAGTTTCGGTGGACATATGTGTCGCCTGAAGCTTGACAGATCCAGAGCACGACAGTAGGTTCACGCAACATCACTGTCCAATGAAAGGAAGAAGCGAGATGGAAGCGACAATCGCAGGCCCCAAGATCGTCGGCCCCCAGGACGCGCAGGAGGGCTTCCTCGGCAGTATTGGAGTCCGCTGGATGATCGACGGCGCCGAGGCCGCGGAGCGCTTCTCGCTCGTCGAGCACCCGATGTCGCCGCGCGCACTCGCGGCGCCGCTGCACCGGCACACGCGCGAGGACGAGTACAGCTACGTGCTCGAGGGACGAATGGGCGCGCTACTGGGCGATGACGTCGTCGAGGCCGGCCCGGGCGACCTGGTCCACAAGCCGCGCAACCAGTGGCATACGTTCTGGAGCGCAGGCGACCAGCCCTGCCGCATCCTCGAGATCATCTCGCCTGCCGGGTTCGAGCACTTCTTCCGCGAGCTCGACGGCCTCGGCGGTGCCATCCAGGCGGATCCCGCGGAACTCGCCGCGCTGAACGAGCGCTACGGGCTCGAGATGCAACCGGAGTCCGTCCCGGGCCTGCTCGAGCGCTTCGGGCTGCGCCTGGGCGAGCGGCTTTCGGGCGGCTGGACGCCGCCGCAGGTGTAGGTCTTCAGCCGGCGAGCGCTGGCGCGGCCTCCTCCACGAGGGCCGCGTCCAGTGCCGCCAGCACGCGGTCGGCCGCCTCGACCGACGCGTTGCGGCCCATCAGCCCGATCCGCCACATGGACGGGGCGTCCGGGCCCAGTCCTCCCCCGATCTCGATGCCGTGGTCCCGCAGCAGCCGGCCCTGGACCTTTTTGCCGTCCACGCCGTCGGGCACCCGCACGGCGGTGAGCGGCGCGAGCCGATGCTCAACGTTGGCCAGCAGCGCGAGCCCGCGCGCCTCGATCGCGGTCTGGAGGTGGCGTGCCGCCTCCTCGTGGCGGGCCCAGCGCTCCTCGAGCCCCTCGCGGAGCACCTGGCAGAGAGCCTCGTGCAGCGCGTAGATGGCGAGGATCGGCGCGGTGTGATGGTACGCCGCGGGCCGCTCGACCCAGTAGCGCTCGAGCAGCAGCAGGTCGAACGAGAACGGCACGGGCGTCTTCCGGGCGCGGAGGCGCTCCATGGCCCGCTCGGACACCGCGACCGGTGACATCCCGGGCGGCGCCGCCAGGCACTTCTGCGTGCACGCGTAGGCGAAGTCCACGCCCCACGCATCCACCTCGAGCGGGATGCCGGCGAGCGACGTGACGCAGTCGGCCATGAGGAGCGTGTCGCGGTCCTTCAGGGCCGCACCGAGCTCTCCGAGCGGGTGCTCCACGCCCGTGGACGTCTCCGCGTGGACGACCGCGACCATGCGCGCGTCCGGGTGATCGTCGAGCGTGTCGAGGATCGCGGCATTCGGGACCGATTCGCCCCAGTCGGCATCGACCGTGACCACCTCGGCGCCGTGGCGCCGCGTGATCTCGCTGATGCGCCGGCCGAAGAAGCCGCACTGGGCGACAATGACCTGGTCGCCCGGCTCGAGCAGGTTGGCGATGCCCGTCTCCATGCCGGCCGTGCCGGTGCAGTGCAGCGGCAGCACCAGGCCGCCGGGCGCGCGGTAGACGCGCCTGAGCAGTTCCACCACGTCGAGCAGGATCTCGTGGAGCGCGGGGTCGAGGTGGCCGAGCATCGGCCGGCTCATCGCATCGAGCACCGCGGGGTCGACGTTGGTGGGGCCGGGGCCGCAGAGCAGGCGCTCGGGCGGGCGGAGCTGGGGGAGGTCCATCACGTCAGCGTGCCTTAGAGACGCAACGAACACAAGCTAAGAGTTTTCAGTAACACATAGACAAATTTCTCTAAGAACTCTTGCCGGAATTTACGACCGCCGTTGTACTGGCGCGATGACGCCCACGAAAACCCGCCTCCACCGCTCCGAGCTCGCCGTTCCGGGGAGCAACGTACGGATGCTCGAGAAGGCGCCGTCGCTCGGCGCGGACGTCGTGATGCTCGACCTCGAGGACGCCGTCGCTCCCGACGACAAGGAGCAGGCGCGCATCAACCTGGTCGACGCGCTGCTGGAGCAGGACTGGGCGGGCTGCTCGGTATCCGTGCGGATCAACGGGCTCGACACGCACTGGTGCTATCGCGACATCGTCGACGTCGTGGAGCATGCGGGCGAGCACGTGGATGCGATCGTGATCCCCAAGGTGAGCGGCGCGGGCGACGTGCACCTGGTGGCCACCCTGCTCACGCAGATCGAGGAGGCGATGGGACTCGAGCGGCAAATCGGCCTCGCCGTGCTGATCGAGACCGCCGTCGGCATGGTCAACGTCGACGAGGTCGCCCAGGCCTGCCCCGAGCGCATGGAGGCGATGATCTTCGGCGTGGCCGACTACGCCGCGTCGATCCAGAGCCATACGGCCTCGATCGGCGGCGTGGACGAGAACTACGCCGTGCTCACGGACCCGAACGGCTCCGAGCACCGCGACCGCCATTGGGGCGACCAGTGGCACTACCCACTCGCGCGCATCGCGGTCACGTGCCGCGCCTATGGCCTGCGCCCGATCGACGGCCCCTACGGCGACTTCACCGATCCCGAGGGCTACCTCGCCGCGGCGCGCCGCTCGGCCGTGCTCGGCTACGAGGGCAAATGGGCGATCCACCCGTCGCAGATCGCGATGGCGAACGAGGTCTACACCCCAGCGCCGCGGCTCGTGGAGCGCACGCGCCGGATCATCGAGGCAATGCGCGAGGCCGCCGCGGACGGCAAGGGCGCAGTGTCGCTCGACGGCCGGCTGATCGACGCGGCGTCGATCCGCATGGCGGAGAACCTGCTCGCGAAGCTCGAGCAGATCGAGGCGCGCGATCCGCCCGCGGTCGTGCCGGCCGCGCAGGCCGTCTCGTAGTGGAGAGCGCCGTTGACGAGCGCCTGGCGCTCGTGGGGCGTCGAGTCCTCGGTGTAGGTCAGCCGGGAAGCTGCGGCAGGTCGCTCAGCCAGGCGCTGCGGCCGCCGTTCTCGTCCCACAGCACGGGGAAGAACGACTCGTCGAGGGACAGGTCTCCCCTCCGCCTGTACCTCGAATAGATCACGTCGGTGTTGGTGGGGTGGAAGCGGGTCTCCACGGGGACCAGGTGCGAAACGAGCGCCCGGCGCTCGACGGTCGATTCGTTCGGGCCGCTTCCGTGGAAGGTGAGGCTGTGGTGGAACGCGCAGCCGCCGGGCTTCACCACGACCGGCACCCGCTCGATCTCCACCCCCTCCGGCTTCGCGTTCTCGAGCGGCGCGAGCCAGTCGTCGGGCGCGTGGAAGCTGCCGCGGTCGGGCGGGACCTTGGGCCACTTGTGCGACCCGCGCACGTATTCGATCGTCCCGCCCTGGGCGAAGGTCTCGTCGAGCGCTACCCAGCAGGTGATCATCTCCGGAGGGGAGAGGTAGCCGGCGTAGGAGCCGTCCTGATGCATGCCGAGCGACTTCGTGCCGGGCGGCTTCCAGAGGCAGTTGTCCTGGAGCATGCGCGTGCCGCGGTAGCCGCCAAGGCGGGCGGCGATCCGGCCGGTGCGCTCGCTGAGCACCTGGGCGGCGATGAGGTCGTCGGCGCGCCAGCCGTTGCAGATCTGCCGTGTCACGTCCTCGCGGTCGCGGCCCCGCTTCCAGTTCACCTCGTCGGGAGAGATCCCGGTGGCGTAGTCGCCGTCGAAGATCGCCGCGAAGCGCTCGCGGAGAAGCTCGACGGCGGCGGGCGGGACCAGGCCCTCCTCGAGGATGAGGAAGCCGCCCTCGTGGAAGCTCTGGATCTGATCGTCTGTGACGTCTTGGACCAATTTGTCCAGGTAGCCTAACCAGGAGTGGACCTCAACAACTTCATCGAGTCGGTCGCCGAGGCCACGCCGGCGCCGGGCGGAGGCAGCACGGCCGGGGTGACCGCCGCCCTCGCGGCGGCGCTCGTGGAGATGTCGGCCGGGATCGCGAAGGACTCCGCGGCTGTGTCGTCCGCGGCGGCCCTCCGGCGGCAGGCCCTCGCGCTCGCGGAGCAGGAGCTGAGCTCGTATGCACCGGTGCTCGAGGCGCGAACGCCCTCCGAGCGCGAGGCCGCCCTGGCCGCCGCGAGCGAGCCCCCGGCCCGGATCGCGGAGACCGCCGCCGAAATCGCCGAGCTCGGCGTGGAGGTGGCCTCACCCGCGTCGGCGGCCGTGCGGGGCGACGCCCTGACCGGCGTGGTCCTCGCCGAGGCGGCCGCTTCCGCCGCCTTCCGCCTGGTGGAAATCAACGTGGGCTCCGGAGCGGCCTTTGACCGCGCGCGGCAAGCGGAGCAGCGCGCGGTCGAGGCGCGGGCTTCCGCGACCGGCCACCTGCCAGTTCGCTGATCAGCGGAGGCGACGGCCCATCTCGGTTGTGTCGTAGCCGCCGAGGGCGGTGACCTCGTCGCGGAATTCCTCTGCATCGAGGAGCGTCCAGAGAGGGGTGAGCAGCTCGTTCTCCAGATCGGCCGCCTGGAGGACGAGGTCATACGGCTCCTGCGCGACCGGCACGAAGTCCAGTCCGAAGGCGCGCGCGGCGGCGAACACGCCGAGGCCGCAGTCAGCGCGCCCCGCCTTGACCGCTGCCGCCACGGCCAGATGGGTGTGCTCCTCGCGCTCATAGCCCTGGATCGCCTCGGGTGAGATTCCGCGCTTCGCGAGCTCGTGGTCGAGCAGGACCCGCGTGCCGGCGCCGCGCTGTCTGTTGACGTAGCGGAGGCCTTTTCGCGCGACGTCGTCGATGCCGGTGACGTCCTTAGGGTTGCCCGGCGCCACGATCAGGCCCTGCTCGCGATGAACCAGCCGAACGACGGCGACGTCCTGGTCGGGCGTGATTCGCTCGAGGTAGGGGAGCGTGTACTCGCCGCTTTCCGGGTCGAGCAGATGCGAGCCTGCGACGTGGCAGAGGCCGTCCCGCAGCGCGGTCAGGCCGCCGAGCGAGCCGACGTTCGAGGAGGCGAGCGTGACGAGCGGGTCCTTCTCACGGAGCTTCGAGGCGGCGAGATCGAGAACGAGGTCGTGCGAGCCCGTTACCACGATCGTCCGCTCGATCTCGCCGACGCCACGCAGCAGCCGGACCGCTACCTCCTCGCCCGCATGATGGCCCTCGAGCTCGGCGGGAACGACGAGCAGGCCGTCCGCTCTGACCAGCGAGGTGAGCACGCCGGCGCCTCGCGGCAGCGGGGTGGCGACGAACCGGCCGGCGACCCGGCCGAGCCGCACGCGCACCCAGTCGTCCATGCCCATCGCCGAGGCAAGCTTGCGAGCGAGCCTGGCGGTCGCGACCGGAGCCTCAGGCGGAGCCGCCCCCTCGAGCCGGGCGAGGAGAGGCGCGGCGAAGATGTCGAAGGTGAGCGCCGCCGAGACCGGATAGCCCGGCGCGCCGAGCACCGGCGTCGAAGACCCTTCTTCCCGAAACACTCCAAGAACAACGGGGTGACCTGGGCGGACGGCCACCCCGTGCACCGCGAGCGTGCCGACTTCGGCCACGACAGCCGCGGTGTGGTCGTCGCGGCCCGCGCTCGAGCCGGCGATCACGACCACGAGGTCCGATCGCGCCGCGGCTGCCCTCACCGCCGCGGCGATCTCGCTCGGATCGTCCCGGACGATCTCGAACCGGTGCGCCTCGCAGCCGGCCGCCTCGGCCTGGGCCGCGATCATCAGGGAGTTCGTGTCGGGTAGCTCGCCGGCGGAGAGCTCGGCGCCGACCGGGCGAATCTCGTCACCCGTCGGGATGACGGTCACCACCGGCTGCCGCCGCACGACGAGCTCGGTCGCCCCGGCCGCTCCCGCCGCCGCCACGTCCACGGGGCGCAGCCGGTGGCCCGCGGGAAGCAGCAGCTCGGCCGCGCTCACGTCCTCGCCGATCGAGCGAACGTGCTGATACGGCGCGACGGCCGAGCGAAGCTCGGCTCCGTCGCCGACCTCGTGGACGTCCTCGCGCATCACAACCGCGTCGAAGTCGCCGGGAACCGGGTCGCCGGTGTCGACGATCTCGAACGAGCCGTCGGGGAGCACGACCGGCGAGGTCTCGCTCGCCCCGACCGTGTCCGCGGCCCTCACCGCGATCCCGTCCATCGCTGCCGCGTCGAAGGGTGGCGAGGATCGCGCCGCCCACACCGGCTCGGCCGTGACCCGACCAACCGCCTGATCGAGCGGAAGAGCGACGGCGGCGACCCGCTCCGGGCACCCGGCGGTCGCGCACGCGGCCTGCCAGGCGGCGAGCGCCTCGGCGGCGGGACGATCGTGGATGAACGGCGCGGCCCGAGCCATGGGGGACATTCTCGCGCTAGCGGTACAGCGTCACTTCGACCTCGCTGCCCGCCGCGAGACCGGTGGCCGCTTCGGGGACGACCACGTAGCCGTCGGCAGCCGTGAGGATCGAGAGCAGCGAGGAGCTGCCGAAAAGCGGCTCCGCGCGGCCGCCGCTCAGCCGGACCTGCACCACATCGAGCCGCCCTGCTGCCGAGGGCAGGTCGCGCGCGAGAACGGCGGTAACGCGCGGCTCGCGGGGCGGCTCCGTGCAGCCGCCGACCATCCGGACGATGGGAATGCCGATCAGCCGGAAGACGACGAGCGCCGAGCGTGGGTTACCGGGAAGCCCGATGACCGGCACGCCGCCGCAGTCCGCGAGCAGCGTGGGCTTGCCGGGGCGGAACGCGAGCCCGTGACACCAGATGCCCGGCTCCCCAAGCGAGGCGATCGCGGCGGCGGTCTCGTCTCGCGACCCGACCGACGACCCGGCGGATACGACGAGAACGTCGAAGTGATCGAGCAGCCCGCGCAGCGTTGTGGTGAGGGCGTCTCGGTCGTCAGGCACGATGCCGATGAACTCGGGCTCGCCGCCGGCTTCGCGGATGAGAGCCGTCAGGGCGGGAGCGGTGGCGTCGCGGACCTGGCCGAGGCTAAGGCTCTGCGCGTCCGCGGGCACCAACTCGTCGCCGGTCGACACGATCGCCACTCGCGGGCGCGCGTACACCGGCAGCTCCGTGATGCCGACCGCCGCCAGCATCCCGAGATCCTGCGCGCGGAGTGGGCGACCGGGTTTCGCCAACGCGTGGCCGGGGGCGGCGTCCTCGTCGGCACGCACCAATCCCTCGCCGGGTGTCACGGGCTTCAGGACCTCGAGTAACTCAGGTGTTGCGGACTGGGTGTGCTCGACCTTGAGGACTGCGTCGGCCCCGGATGGGAGTGGGGCGCCGGTTGCGATCGCCACCGCGGTGCCCGAGCGGACCTCGACCTCGGGTGGGAGACCCATGCGTACCTCGCCCGCGAGGTCCAGGTAGCTCGGCAGGCCCTCGGAGGCACCGTAGGTGTCCGCGGCGCGCACGGCGAAGCCGTCGACCGTCGCGCGCGCAAAGCCGGGCAGCGCGTGCGGCGCGTGCAGGGCTTCCGCGGGGACCCTGCCGAATGCCTCGTCGATTGCGGTCGTCTCGGCCCGAGTGCGGCGCGAGGGCCGGAAGCCGGTAAACGCCTCCGAGACCGTCTTGACGGTGAAGAACTCGCGCTGTCCCGGTCGGCTCACGTCAGGAGGCGGGCGGGGATTCGTCGCCCGCGGCCTGGTCGGGCGCGCGGGGCGGTCGTGGCTGCGGGCGGGCGGCCGCTCCTCCTCGCTTCAGCCCCAGCACGCTGATCGCCGGTCCAAGTGCCACTTGCCCGAGTCCGCAGATCGAGGTCAGCCGCATCGTCTTCTCGAGCTCGAGGATCGTGTCGCCCACGTCGTCGGGCCCGCCGCCCGATTCGATCAGCTCGCTCAGCAGCGTGTGTGCCTTCGTCGAGCCCACCCGGCACGGCACGCACTTCCCGCAGGACTCGTTGCGGAAGAAGCGGAGGACGTTCGTCGCCGCGGCGAGCAGGTCGGTTCCCTCGGCTATCACCACCACCGCACCCGAGCCGAGCATGGAGCCGGCCTCAGCCAGCGGGCCGAAGTCGAGCGGCACGTCGAGCTGCTCCGGCCCCAGGAAGTTCGACGACGCCCCGCCCGGCTGGAAAGCCAGCAGCTCGCGGCCCTCTCTGACGCCACCGGCCAGCTCGATGAGCTCGCGCGTGGTCGTGCCCATCGGGACGCAGTAGACGTCGGGCTTCCCCACGTGCCCCGACACCGCGAAGAACTTCAGGCCGGTTCCGCCGTTCACGCCCTGCGACTTCCACCACTCGGCGCCCCGCTCCGCGATCACCGGCACGTGGCCAAAGGTCTCGACCGAGTTCATCAGCGTCGGCTTCCCCCAGAGGCCGGCGATGCCGGGGAAGGGGGGCTTGTTGCGCGGCTCGCCGCGATGGCCCTCCATGCACTCGATCAGCGCGGACTCCTCGCCCAGGATGTAGCCGCCCGGTGACACGAAGACGTCGACCGTCACGCCCGCGTCGTCGAGCAGGCCCAGGCCGCGCAGGCGGTCGAGCTCCTCGCGCAGCACGTGCTCCTCGGGCTCGTACTCGTGGCGGATGAAGACCCAGCCCTCGCGGCAGCCGCTGGCGAGCATCCCGAGCACGAGGCCCTCGAGGACGAGGTGCGGCTGCTCGGCGAGTATCTGGCGGTCCTTGAACGTGCCCGGCTCGGACTCGTCAGCGTTGCAGATGGCGTACTTCGGCTCCGCCTCCTGCTTCGCGACGAGCTCCCACTTGGTGCCGGTCGGGAAGCCGGCGCCGCCCATGCCGCGGAGCCCGGATTCCTTGAGCTCTGCGATGAGGTCGCCGGTGTCGAGCTCGCCCGCGAGGGCCGAGCGGAGCACGCGGTAGTCGCGGGCGTCGACGGCGTAAGGGTCATTTGGCCGCTGAACGTCCGAACGGCGCAGCTCCGTGGCCTCCTCGGTTACGAACGGGGCGCGATCGCAACGGCCGAGGCACGAAACCTCGCGGATTTCGACGTCCGGGTCGTCGGCGTGCTCGGCGCGGACCTCCGCGATGCGCTCATCACCGCCCTGAAGCCAGCAGGTCAGGTCGTGGCAGCAGGCGATCTCGGTCTTCGGCGGCGGCGCGGTGAGGAAGTGCGGGTAGAACGAGATCAGGCCCTCGATTTCGTAGAGCGGACGGCGGCGGTCGCGAGACAGCCTCACGAGCTCCTCGCGCGGCAGCCAGCCGTGCTCGCGCTGGATCGCGTGGAGGTCGGGGATCAGCGAGGGGCCGGGAAAGCGGCCGGCTCGGGCCTCGGCTCCCGGCGGGCGCTGCGAGATCACGCGGGCGGCTCCGCGGC
>DASQTS010000130.1:0-5278 GCA_035641775.1 Thermoleophilaceae bacterium | reverse complement strand
GTCGCGCTCGCGTTCGACCCGGCCGGCGCGGCCGCAGGGGGGCTCCGCCCGGCGCTCGTCCGGCTCGCTCTCCTGATGCTGCTCGCCGTGGCGGTCGCCCTCGCCGTGCAGGGCCTCGGCGCGCTGCTCGCGCTCGCGGTGCTCGTGGGGCCGCCGCTCGCGGTGCGCGGCCACGCGCGCGCGCCGGGTCGAGCCATGCTCGCCGGCAGCGCCGTCGCGGTAGCCGCGGCCATCGTCGGGATGGAGGTGTCCTTCCACGCGCACAGCGCGGCCGGGGCGTCGGTGGCGCTCGCGCTCTGCGCGGCGGCGGCGCTGGGCGCCGCGCTCAGGCCGTCGCCGCGCGCGGCACGTCGCGCCGCACGACCACGATCGCCGCGCCGACCCCGAGCAGCACCAGGGAGATGAGCTGCGCCTGAGTCAGGCCCGCGACCACGTCCTCGTTGCGGCGGATGAACTCGACTAGGAAGCGCTCGACGCCCGCAACGATCAGGTAGATCCCGAACAGCACACCCGGAGCGAAGCGGTCGCGGAGCCGCCACAACACGTACGCCGCGAGGCCCATCGCGAGCGTCTCGTAGACGGGCGTGGGGTGCACCTCGTCGGTCGTCGGGACGGTGCCGTCCGGATAGGACATGGCCCACGGGAGGTCCGACTCGACGCCGTAGTCCCCGTCGCCCGAGAGCTGGCAGCCGATGCGGCCCACCGCGTAACCCGCGGCGAGCGGCACGGCGGCGACGTCGAACAGCTGCCAGCCGAGGAAGCGGCGCCACCGCGCCCAGAGGATCACGCCGAGCGCGCCGCCCACCAACCCGCCGAACCACACAAGGCCGGACCCGGTGAAGATGTTGCCGAACAGGTCGTCGGAGACGTCGTCCCAGTTCTGGAGGATGAAGTCGAGCCGCGAGCCGATCAGTCCGCCGATCAGCGCCGCGAAGACCATCTCGTAGGTCCAGTCGGCCGGGTGTCCCAGTTCGCGAAAGCGGCGACCGACGATCAGCCCGGATACGAGGAAGGCGAGCGCGAAGCAGATCCCGAACGTCTGAAGCTCGAGCGGGCCGATGTGAATCTCGGGCTGCACCTGTGTCGAAAGCTAGCGGGCGGCCGTCTGCGCCCCTACCATTGCGGTGTGCGGAGAGCGGTGCTCGCGGTCTTCCTCTGTGCGGCGCCGCTGCTGGCAGCGACCGCGCAGGCCTCCACTGGAATGGTGGAGCGAGTTGCGTTGCGCGAGGCGCTCCGCCAGCACGCCCATGCGTCCGGCAACGGCGTCGTCAGGCTGCCGCTGCCGGAGGCGCCGCGCGTGTCGGCGGCCGCGGCCCGCCGCGGGCTCGCCCGGCTCGCGAGCTCGCCAGGCCCCGAGCACCTGCTCGTGGGCGTGCGCTCCCACGGAGACGTGGACGGCGTCGCCGCGAAGCTGCGCGCGCTCGGGGCCGAGCCTGAGCGCTTCGACACGATCGCCGTGCTGGCGGCGAGAGTGCCCTCGGCCGCCGACGCGATCGCCGCGCTCCGCGACGACGCGCGCGTGGCATACGTGGAGCGCGACGAGCCGCTCCGCGTGGCGGTCGAGCCCTTCGACATCTCTGACTTCGAGACGGGACGCAAGTTCAGCTGGGCCTACGACGCCGTCCGCGCCGGCGAGGCGCTCGCCGCGGTGGGTGGCGGCTCCGCACGCACTGTCTCCGTGATTGACACCGGCCTCGACGTGACCCACCCCGAGTTCGCCGGCCAGGTCCAGCAGGCCTTCGACACCGAGGCGCGGAACACCAACGTCACCGACATCGTCGGCCACGGGACCTTCGTCACGGGCTTGATCGCCGCGCTCGACGGCAATAGCCGCGGCGGCAAGGGCGTGGCGGGCACGACAAAGGTCCTGGCAGTCCGCGCCTCACGCGACACGGACGGGAGCTTCAGGCTGTCCGACCTCATCACGGGGATCGAGTTCTCGATCCGCCGGGGCGCCGACGTCCTCAATATGAGCCTCGCCGGCCCGAACTTCACGCGCTCGCAGGCCCGCGCGCTGGAGGCCGCGTTCTTCAACGACGTGCTTCCGGTCGCGGCGTCGGGGAACAACGCGGAGAACGGCAATCCCCTCGAGTTTCCGGCCGCCGCGATTGGTGGCCGGCGGGGCGGGCGGGGGGTCGGGCTCTCGGTTGCCGCGACCGATCCGAACGGCGGGCACGCCCCGTTTTCGACCCACAACGCGTTTGTGAGCCTCGCCGGGCCCGGCGCGGGCACCGGCGGGTGCGACGGGGTCTTCTCCACGATTCCCTCGACCACAAACCCGCCCTGGGCTGCGAATGACTGCCCGCGGACCTTCATGGAACCGGACGGCCGGCGTTACGCCTACGGCGAGGGCACGAGCTTCGCGGCGCCGATCGTGTCGGGCCTCGCCGCGCTCGCCTGGCAGGCCAAGCGCAGGCTCGCGTCCGAACAGGTGGCCGACGTGCTCGTCCGCGCGGCCAACGGCGGCGGGTGGAACGAGTTCACCGGCGCCGGAGTCGTGGACGGCATGCACGCCGTCGAGATCGCGCGGATCTACGACGTGCTGGGCCCGCGGGCGCGCGCACGCACGCGACGCCGCGGCAACCGGGTGAGGGTCACGGTCCGGCGCTCGAGGGACCGCACGCTCGCCGGCGACGAGCTGGCCGGCGCCGTGACCTACGGGCTGCTCGTCTCGCGCGACGGCGGCCGCAGCTATCGCGTGATCGCGAGCCGGCGGCCGCGGCCTTTCTCGCGGAGGATCGCCATCCGGGGGAGCCGGCCGAACCTCCTCGTCACGACCGCCTGCGACGGGAACGGCAACTGCGGCGTCAGGCGCCTGGGTCGCTTCCTGCGGTTTCGCTAGCCAGTAGCGCCGCCAGCGCCGTGGTCACCGGCACCGCCGCGATCAGCCCGATCGAGCCGACCAGCGTCGCGACGATCTCCTTCGCCACCACCTCGAGGTTCGTCGCCTCGCTCACGCCGAGGTCGGCGGCGCTGAACAGCAGCAGGATCGGCAGCGACGCCCCCACGTAGGCGAGCACGAGCGTGTTGACCGTCGCGCTCACGTGGTCGCGGCCGACGTTCAGCGCGCGCCCGAACAGCTGGCGGAACCCGAACGAGGCGTTGGCACGCCGCAGCGCGAGCACCGTCGATGCCTGGCTGATGGTGACGTCGTCGAGCACGCCGAGCGCGCCGATCACCATTCCGGCGAGGAGCAGCCCCTGTAGCGACACGTCCGCGTTCCCGACCTGGAGGAAGATCGCCTCCTCGCTCGCGAGCCCGGTGAGGTGCGTCAGGTTCGTGAACAGCAGCGCGAGCAGCGCCGTGAGGATCAGGCTCGCCGCGGTTCCGAGCAGCGCGGCGATGCTCTTCGGCCCCCAGCCGTGTGCCAGCGGGATCGTGATCAGCGCGATCGCCAGCGAGCCCACCACCGCAACGAGCAACGGCTCCTCCCCGTCGAGGATCGCCGGCACCACGAAGAGCAGCACCAGGGCGAGGCTCACCGCCAGCCCGGCGAGCGACAGCGCGCCGCGCCAGCGCGCGAACGCCAGCACCACGACGACGAACAGCCCCGCCAGCAGCAACATCGGGCCACGGCGCTCGAAGTCGTACAGCGTGTAGCCGGTGCCGGCCACGGCCTCCGACCCGGGCGGCGGCTCCGGCGCCTTCGCGAGCCTCACCTCGTCGCCCGGGTCCACGTCCGGATCGAGTCCGCCGCCGCCGAGCTGCACCTGGACACGCTTCCCGGTTTCGGGCCCGCTCTCGAAACGCGCCGTGGCGAGCTGGCAGTCCTGGCCGGTGAACCCCGGGCACGCCTCCTCCTCCACGCGCTCGACGGTCGCCGTCTCGGTCTCGACCGCGATGCCCTGCGCGATCTGCGACTCCACCTCGCCCGGCCACAGGAGCACGAGACCGGCGAGTGTCGCGACCGCGAGCACCGCGGTCACGAGGGTGAAGGCGCGCGTCACCTCGCTAGAGGTAGCCCATCGGGTCCACCGGCGACCCGTTCACGCGCGTCTCGAAGTGCAGGTGGTCGCCGAAGCAGTGGCCCGTGCAGCCGATGTAGCCGATCAGCTGGCCGCGGCTGACCGATGCGCCGTTCGACGTGGCGAAGCTCGATTGGTGCGCGTAACAGCTCGAGAGGCTGCCCGTGTGCTGAATGCACGTGTAGTTGCCGTAGCCGCCGACCCAGCCCATCAAGATCACTCGCCCGCCGTCGGCGGCGTGGATCGGCGTGCCGCTCGGCACGGCGATGTCGATCCCGGCATGCAGCCGACCCCAGCGCATCCCGAACGGCGACACGACCGGGCCGTTCACCGGCCAGCCGAGCTGGCCCGTGCCTTGCTTGAAGCTGCCGCTCGACGCTCCCTGGATCGCCGCCTGGACGCGCGCCTGCTCCGCCTCGAGCGCCTTCAGATCGCCCTCGAGCTCGACGCGGCTGTCGCGTACCTGCGCCAGCGCGCCTGCCCTGTCGGCGCGCGCCGAGGCGAGCTGGTCGCGCGCTCCCTCGAGCTGCTGCTCCACCGCCGCGATCTGGTTGCGCTCGGAGAGGATGCGCTCGGCGACGAGCTGCTCCTGCTCCTCGAGGTCGGCGAGCTGGACGGTTTGGTCCTTCGCCTTGTCGCGGAGCACGCGCACGCGGTCGGTGATCTCGCGGTCCTGGTCAGAGATCCGGTCGAGGAACTCGGCCCGCTCGAGCAGATCGCCGAAGCCGTCGGCGGACAGGATCACGGTGAGCGCGTCAGGCGAGTCGGCCTTGTAGATCTCCACGAGGCGTGCGGCGAGCACGCGGCGCGAGGTATCGAGCTCGCTGCGCAGGCGCTCCAGGCGGTCGCGCGCCTCCTCGAGCTTGTCGCGCACAGCGAGCAGCTTCGCCTTCTGCCGGTCGAGGCTGTCCTGCACGCGCGCGAGCTGGCGCTCGGTGGCGCTGATCTCGCCCTGCACGGCGTCGATCCGCGTGTTGAAGCGCTCGATCGTGGTGCTGAGCACGCCCTCCTTCGCCTTGTGATGCTGGATCTGGTCCTTCTTCTCCTCGATGCGCGTGGACAGGGGCGCCGACAGCCCGGGAAGGGGCAGAACGAGGAAGGCCATCATGGCCAGCGTTATGGGCAGCAGGAAGCTCTTCTTCATCACGGCTCGAGCACCGCCGGGTTCCCCTCGTTTCCATGCGTTATGCAGGGGAATTCAGCGCTCGCGACGGCGCCACTCTAGCAAGGCGCCTCTCGCCGGCAACCCGTTCTCCTGCTTCTGCAAGAGCCGTTGCGAGCGGTCACTAATCTTCATGTCATGGCCACGCAGA
>DASQTS010000129.1:0-2107 GCA_035641775.1 Thermoleophilaceae bacterium | reverse complement strand
TGCTTCTCGCCGCGGCTCGAGAAGAACATCGGCTACGCGATGGTGCCGATCGAGCAGTCCGAGCTCGGCACGGAGCTCGAGGTCGAGCGGCCGGAGGAGATGGTCTCCGCGGTCGTTGTCCAGAAGCCGTTCATCGACCCGAAGAAGGAGACGCCGAAGCAGGAGCTTGCTGCGAGCTCGTGAGCGAGCCCCCGAGGCGTTGATCGCTGCCTAGCCGGCAGACGTAGGATGGGCCCATGGCCCGAGACTTCGACTTCGTAATCGTGGGTGGAGGCTCCGCGGGCAGCGCGCTCGCGAACCGGCTGTCGGCCGATGCCGGTACCAGCGTGCTCGTGCTCGAGGCCGGGCGGTCGGACTATCCGTGGGACGTCTTCATCCACATGCCCGCGGCGCTCGCGTTCCCGATCGGCAGCCGCTTCTACGACTGGAAGTACGAGTCCGAGCCGGAGCCCTACATGAACGGGCGGCGCGTGTACCACGCGCGCGGCAAGGTGCTCGGCGGGTCGAGCTCGATCAACGGGATGATCTTCCAGCGCGGCAACCCGCTCGACTACGACCGCTGGGGCGCCGAGACCGGCATGGAGACGTGGGACTACGCCCACTGCCTGCCCTACTTCAAGCGCATGGAGAACTGCCTCGCGGCGGACCCCGACGACCCGTTCCGCGGGCACGACGGCCCGCTCGTCGTCGAGCGCGGACCGGCCAAGGGCCCGCTCTTCGACGCCTTCTTCGAGGCCGTACAGCAGGCAGGCTACCCGCTCACGGAGGACGTCAACGGCTATCGCCAGGAGGGTTTCGCGAAGTTCGACCGGAACGTTCACGAGGGGAAGCGGCTGTCGGCCGCGCGCGCCTACCTGCATCCGGTGATGAAGCGGTCGAACCTGACGGTCGAGACGCGCGCGTTCACCACGAAGATCCTCTTCGAGGGGACGCGAGCGGTCGGCGTCGAGTACTCGGGGCCCGGCCGCGGCAGCACGACCGTGCGCGCCAACGACGTCATCGTCTGCGGCGGAGCAATCAACTCGCCGCAGCTCCTCCAGCTGTCCGGCGTGGGCAACGCGAGCGAGCTGGGCGCGCTCGGCATCGATGTGATCGCGGACCTGCCGGGGGTGGGCGAGAACCTCCAGGACCACCTCGAGGTCTACATCCAGCACAGCGCGACGAAGCCGGTGACGGTGGCGCCCTACTTCGCGATGAAGCGCCGTCCGCTCGTGGGCGCCGAGTGGCTGCTGCGGAAGACCGGGCCCGGAGCCACCAACCACTTCGAGGCGGGCGGCTTCGTGCGCAGCAACGACGAGGTGAAGTACCCGAACCTCATGTACCACTTCCTACCGATCGCGGTTCGCTACGACGGCACGCTGCCCGAGGGCGGCGGCGGGCACGGCTACCAGGTGCACGTGGGCCCCATGTACTCGGACGTGCGGGGCCACTGCAAGATCGTGAGCCGCGACCCGCGCGACAAGCCCGCGCTGCTCTTCAACTACCTGTCCACGCCGAACGACCGCCGCGAGTGGAAGGAGGCCGTGCGCGTGACGCGCGCGATCCTCGAGGCGCCCGCGTTCGAGGAGTTCAGCGGCGGCGAGCTGTCGCCCGGCAAGGAAGTGGAGACGGACGAGGAGATCCTCGACTGGGTCGCCAAGGACGCCGAGACCGCTCTGCACCCGTCGTGCACGGCCAAGATGGGGACCGACCACATGGCGGTCGTCGACCCCCTCACGATGCGCGTTCACGGCACGGAGGGCCTGCGCGTGGTGGACGCGTCGGTGTTCCCCTTCGTGACCAACGGGAACATCTACGCGCCGGTCATGATGACCGCGGAGAAGGCCGCCGACCTGATCCTCGGCAACACCCCGTTGCCGGCCGAGGACGTGGAGTTCTACCGCCACGGCGAGAGCCCGAGCCCGCTCGACGAGGCGGCGCGCACCGCCGCAACCTGACCGGCTGGGGGCGCTAAGGTCGCCATGCGTCGAAGCTCCACCTTCGGCGCCATGCCCCGGGACGTGGTCGCGTCGCCGGGGCGCTCCTTGCGTGGTGCGCGGATGGATTAAGGTCGGTTGTCAATGGCCCGCCCATCGCTCGACCTGGTCGACCCGCGGATCGCCAAGGC
>DASQTS010000128.1:0-3594 GCA_035641775.1 Thermoleophilaceae bacterium | reverse complement strand
TAGACGACGTCGCGAGAGTAGGCCTCCTGCTTGTCGATGTCGTTCTGGCCCGACTGGAGGATGCCGACCGTCACCCCCAGCAGGTCGTAGATCGGCTTCATCCACTGGGCGTCACGGCGGGCGAGGTAGTCGTTCACCGTCACGAGGTGGATGCCCTGGCCTCGGACGGCGTGGCCGTCCTCGTCGCGCGAGGCGAGCGCGTTCAGGACCACGGGGAGCGTCGCGGTGAGGGTCTTCCCCTCGCCGGTCTTCATCTCGGCGATGGAGCCGTCGTGGAGCACCATGCCGCCGATCAGCTGGACGTCGAAGTGGCGCTGGCCGAGCGCGCGCCTGCCGGCCTCGCGCGTGAGCGCGAAGGACTCGTAGAGCAGCTCGTCGAGCGGCTCGCCGTTTAGATGACGCTCTCGCAGCGCCGCGTAGCGCTCGCGCAGCTCGTCGTCCGACTCGAGCTCGAGCTCGGGTTCGAAGGCGTTGATCAGCTCGACGTTGCGTTCGAAGCTCTTGAACTTCTTCGACTCGCCAACGCGCAGCGCGCGGTCCAGAATCGACATATCAGAGCAACGGTAGCAAGGGGCCCGGGGCCCCTTGCGCGAGTCAGACGGCCTGTTCCTGGGCTGCCGCCTTGTGCGCCTCGCGCCTGCCGCGGCGCTTGTCGCGGTGCTTCTTGACCTGGCGGGCGAGGTCGTCCGCCACGAGGTTCACGGAGTGCCCCATGTCGGTCGAGCGCTCGCACGCGCGGAGCGTCGTTCCCTTGAGCCGGAGCGTCGCCTCGGCGACCTGGCTCCCCGCGGGATCGCGCTCCTCCCTCAGCTCGATAGTGAGCTCGGCCAGGGGCGAGACCTGCTTGGCCACCTTCTCGAGCTTCTTCTCCACACGTGAGAAGAGCTCGTCGTCCGCGGTGGCGCCGCCTCGGCCGTGCAGGTGGATGCGCATCTGTCCTCCTGGACTTTGGGGTCGCCCGATGATACTCAGCGACCGATCGTCCTGGCGAACGTGACAGCGGCGATTTCCGCGCACCCTCCGGCCAGAAGCACACGGGCGCAGGCGGCGAGCGTGGCGCCCGTCGTGGCGACGTCGTCGACGAGCAGGACCCGAGGCGGCGCCGCCGCCGCCAGGCGGACTTCGCCGACGGGCCCGGCGCGCCGCTCCGTGCGATGTCGGCCGACCTGCGTCGCCGCGGATCCGGAACGCGCGAGGCATTCCACCACCCGCGCATTCACCCGCCGGCCGACGGCCGCCGCAATCACCCCCGCCTGGTTGTACCCGCGCGCACGAAGTCGTCGCGGATGCAACGGGACGGGCACGAGGTGCGCACCGGCGAACCCGGCCGGGGCGTTTGCCGCGATCTGCGCGGCCATCGAGTCCGCGACGCGGGTCGCGCCGCTGAACTTCAGCGCCCGCACCAGGTCGCGGGCCGGCCCGGCGTAGGCGACCGGCGCCCACACCCGGACCCCGCACAGCACCACCGGCTCCGGCGACAGCCGGTGCATCCGGCCCCGGCAGCCGGCGCATAGCGGCTCGCCCCGGCGGGCGATGCCCCCGCAGCTCCAACACAGCGGCGGCACGAGCATCGCTTGAGCTTCCCGCACGTCATGCGACGCGGGGGCACGCCGTTGCGACAATCCCGTGACAGATGGATCACCCGCGCATTGAATGGCTCGCGGACCCGGCGGTCCTTGCGCCCATCGCGCTACTTGTAGGGATCTACGCGTGGCGCTTCCGCGAGGTGCGGAGGGAGATCGGCGGGCGCGGCGCGACCTGGCTGCACGCCCTCGCCTTCGCCGGCGCCGTGCTCGCCCTGCTCGGCGCGCTCGTCACTCCGGTGGAAGGGCTCGGCGAGGACTACCTGTTCTCGGCTCACATGGTCCAGCACGTCCTGCTCGGCGACATCGCGCCGCTGCTGCTCCTGCTCTCGCTGTCGCGCGTCATGCTGCGCCCCGTCACGCGCCGCCTCATGCGAGTGGAACGAGCGCTCGGGCCGCTCGCCTCCCCGCCGGCCGCGATCGTCCTCTGGCTCGGCACGATGTACCTCTGGCACATCCCCGCGCTGTACGACGCCGCCACCGAGAACGCCCTCCTCCACCTCCTCGAGCACGCCTCCTTCTTCGCCGCGGGCGTCGCGCTCTGGTGGCCGCTCGTCCAGCCGATCCCGATGCGGCGCGGGCTCACTGGGCTCCAGCCGCTCGGGTACATCGCCGCGGCGAAGGGAGGCCTCGCGGCGCTCGGGCTCTTCCTCGCCTGGAGCTCCACGGCGCACTATCCGCACTACGAGGACGCGCCGCGGATCTGGAGCCTCAGCGCGGTCGAGGACCAGAACGTGGCGGGCGTGATCATGATGGTCGAGCAGTCGCTGACGCTCGTCCTCGTCATGGTCTGGCTCTTCACGAGGATGCTGACCCGCTCCGAGCAGGACGAGCTCCGGCGCGAACGCTTGGAGGATGCTCAAGCGTCCTCGTCGAACGTCGACATGATCAGCACCGGGCGGTAACCGGCCCCTAGAGACCGCCCTACGCCGCGTGCTTCGACGCGCAGACGCTGCTCGGCGCGGTGCGCAGCGCGCTCGAACGCCTAGCCCTCGAGCACCGCTCCGTCGGGAACCTTCGCCGGTCCCTCCACGCGCGCGCGCCCGCGCACGACGATGTCGCGCCCGAAGCACACGTCGCCCTCGACCACCAGGCGCTCGGCCTCGCGCAGCGATGGCGCCCCGTGCGGGAAACGCTCCTCGAAGTCGGCCATGAGCTTGAAGTCGTCGGACAGCTCCACGATCGGAGCCGCCTGGCGCCCCCTCGCGAGCCGCACGGTCCAGTCGTCCGCCAGCTCGTAGGCATCCGAGCGCACCACCAGGAGGTGGCCACTCGTCTTCACGGGCGCGAAGCGGGCCCGCGGCACGTGGATCGCGCCGGCGCCGTCGAAGACGCCGATCGCGGCGCCCATCGCCGTCTCGAGCTGTATCACCTCGGGCGACGACGAGTCCGTCGGGTCGACGGGCTTCCTGTTCACGATCATCGGGAGGCCGAGCACCCCGTCGCGCGCGTCCAGCGTCTCGCGAAGCGCGCGCAGGTTCACCCAGATGTTGTTCGCGTTGAAAAAGCGGTGCCGCGTCGTGTCCTCGAACGCCTCCTGGTCTTCGTGCGGGACCTGCGCCGTCTCCCGCAGCACCAGGCCGCCGCCGTCGCGCCGCCGCGCCAGGTGGCCGCCCTTGCGGTCCGCCTCGGTGCGGTCCACGACCTCGGACATGAAGGGCAGCCCCTCCCGCGCGAACCAGGTGAGGATGCGCGGCTCGAGCACCGCCCCGAGGTTGTCGGAGTTCGAGAGGAACATGTACTCGTAGCCGCGCTCGAGCAGCGTGTCGAGCAGCCCGGTGGTCGCGAGCGAGGTGAACACGTCGCCGTGCCCGGGCGGCGCCCACTCGAGCGTTGGATCCGCCTCCCAGGTGACGGGCTCGAAGCCGTCGGCGAGCAGCTTCGGCACCTTGCCCTGCACGAAGTCGAGCGGCAGGCCGTCCAGCTGCAGGTCGGGGTAGCGCTCGAGCGCTTCCAGCGTGTCGTCACGCGTGGCGAAGCTGTTCATCAGGAGCAGCGGGACCTCGGCACC
>DASQTS010000127.1:0-35592 GCA_035641775.1 Thermoleophilaceae bacterium | reverse complement strand
AGACGAGTTCGGGGTCGAGCGCAAGGACCCGCTGCCGGCCTTCGGTGGGCGGCTCGTCGAACTCGCCGAACCACACCGCCACGTCGCCGCCGACGATGACCGGGCGCCCGCCAGTCTCGACGACGACCATCTGCATGCCGGGTGTGTGGCCCGGCGCCGGGACGAGTCGGAGCCCGGGCAGCAGCTCGTGCTCGCCGTCGACCGGCTCGTACTGCACGCCGGGCGCCTCGACCCACTCGCGAATGGAGTAGTCGTCCTTGCTGCGCGCGTCGTCGAGCTCCCGACGCTGAACATAGATCGGCTTGCCGGCAAAGAGGTGGTTGCCGCCGCAGTGGTCGGCGTGCAGGTGTGTGTTGACGACGATGTCGATGCCGGCGAGATCGAAGTCCTGCTCGCTCAGCGGCTGGAGGCGGGGATCCATGTCGGCCATCGCCGGGTGCAGCTCCGTCATGCCGGTGTCGACCAGTACGCGCGCTTCGGGATGGTCGATGACGTGCACGTAGACCGGCATCCGCTCGCCCTCGACGGAAAGGTCGGCAACGAAGACCGGCGTGACGGTGATCGAGGCGGGGGCGTTCATCTCGTACCGTCCGCCACGCTAAGCGTGGCCGGTAGGTCGAAGTGCTCGAACACCGCGCCGTCGAACGTGACGATCTCGGTGACCACCCCGTCCTGCACCCGCAGGACGTCGATCGCCAGCGGTTCGTACGCGGCGTCGCCCGGCTTGAGCACGTAGGCCGCGACCGCGGGCTGACCGTTGGCGCGGGTGACCACGCACCGCATGCTGCCGAACGCCTCCGATCCGAACCCGCCGTCGATCCAGCTCTGTACGACCTTGCTTCGGCCGGTCCAGACGCCAGGCGTCGGCGGCATTGAGAAGCGGACGTCCTCGTGCATGAGCGTGGCCAGGCCCTCGGCATCGGCGCGCTCGCTGCATTCGACGTAGCGGGCGAGCAACTCCCGCTCGGCGGCGGTCTGCTCGGCGGCGTACTGCCACGCCTCGCGGTCCTCGGGCAGGCTCTCCCGCAACCCAGCCCGCGCACGCTGCAGCGCGGAGTTCACCGACGCCTCTGTCGCCTCGAGCAGCCGCGCGGTCTCCTTCGCCGAGCAGCCGAGGACGTCGCGCAGCACGAGCACGGCCCGCGGCAGCGGCGCGAGGTGCTGGATCGCGGCGATGAACGCCAGCTCGACGGTCTCCTTGGCGAGCGCCACGTCCTCCGGGCCCTCGCGCCGGTCGACCAGCTGCTCGAGGAGTTCGTCGGGATAGGGCTGCAGCCACGCGACCTCGCCGCTCGCGCTCGGCCGCCGCGGGCGCTTGTCGAGGGCGTCGAGGCAGGCGTTCGTCGCGATCCGGTACAGCCACGCGCGAACCGACGCGCGGCCCTCGTATGTCTCGCGCCGGCGCCACGCGCGCAGGAACGCCTCCTGGACGAGGTCCTCGGCCTCCTCGAACGATCCGAGCAGGCGGTAGCAGTGGACGTGCAACTCGCGGCGGTGCGCCTCGACGCGGGCGCCGAAGGCCTGCTCGTCGAGCGGCCGGAGGTCTTCGGTGATGGAGCTCATAGTGTGTGTGACGGCGGGCGGCCCAAAAACTCATCACCCGGCGCCATGCAGCGTCTCGAACAGCGTTGCCGCAATCGAGGGTGCTTCATTCCGTAGAGCTCCGCAGCACGGCCTTCCGGTGCGTCGGTGCAGCGACACCATCATGGGCAGAGCGTTGCATCGCATTCCATGCGAAGCAGCCGCGCCAGGATAGGCCGGGCCGTCGAATGGGCAGCGGGCCACTTCTGGTGCCCAAATCGAACGTAATCCACGGCAATCCACGCCCATCCGCGCTTCGCCGCATCGGTTCCGCTCTGTAGAGCAGAAAACGCCGCCCCCTCACGCACAATGGCGGTCCCGCATCGCACCCAGGAGGCCGCCGGTTCGAGTCCGGCTAGCTCCATTCGGGAAGTGCCTGGTGTCGCCCCGTGGGCGCTGCTGTCAGGCGGCTCGGGTCGGCAGCTCGCACGCGCCGTGCGCGCAAACCTCGAACGCGGGGTCCTTGGTGGTCAGGCCACGACGCACGAGCAGCCCGTGCAGCTTGCAGCCGAGGCACAGGCCGAGCACCGCCTCCAGCCACATCAGCGTCAGGCAGACCAGGCAGATCGCCCGCGGCAGCGTGCCGCGGATGCCGCTGTTGGTGATGACCGTCATCGCGAAGGAGAGCGCGAGGCCGAGCGTCCAGGCGAACCGCTTCGGCTTGGCCGAGACCCAGTGCGGCGGGTTCCCGCGGACCAGCGCTCGCGCGACGACCCCGGCGGGGCTGTAGCGGAGCCCCGTCGTGACGCGCACGAAGAACTCGACGAAAAAGAACGTCGCGACCACCTGCAACGGCAGGTAGTTCTGGTCGAAATAGGCGAACGCGAACGCGATCGCCCCGATGACCATCGTCAGGCCGGCGGCCGCCCGCACAGCGTTCTCGTCGAACACGGCGGCGCGCAGTTCCGTGCCGTCAGCCGTGACGCCCGAGAGCCGGTCACCGAACGTGAGGTGCACGCGCTGCCCTAACGCTCCTGGATCCGCGCGCGGATCTGGTCGACGACCTCCGGTGGGACCTCGTCCATCCCGTGCTCGTCGCGCGCGTGACTCGTGATCTGCTGGAAGAGCTCGTCTTCGGACTCGCTCTGGAACCTGGCTTCGCAGCCGGGTACGAGCTCTCCGCAGGCAAACTCCTTCATCTGGCCTTCTCCTCCTGGTTCACGCAATGAGGCTACCTGCTCGCCGGCGCCACGGCCAGCGGATCGGCCGGGCCAAGGTGCAGATATACCATCGGCGCATGTGCCGCGTACTGGCGTACCTCGGCGAACCGATATCGCTCGAGCACGTGCTCTTCGACACCGACAGCTCGCTCGTCCGCCAGTCCTACAGCCCGCGGATGATGAACAAGTTCCTCAACCTCGCCGGCTTCGGCATGGTCGCCTGGGACGCGCGGTCGGTCTGCTCCGAGGACCCGTTCACCTATCGCGTGACGAGGCTGCCGGCGTTCGACCGGAACCTGCGCAGCCTGGCCACCAAGGTCACTCCGACTTGCCTGACCGCCCACATTCGCGGCGTCACCTGGAGCGACGAGGAGATCGTTGCCGAAACGAACCTCCACCCGTTCCGCTTCAGCGGCGCCCACGTGGCGCTGGCGCACAACGGGCACCTGCGCGAGTTCCGCCGCATGCGATACGACCTGGTACGGCACATCAGGCCGGAACTGGCGCAACGGATCGAGGGGACGACCGACTCCGAGTGGATCTACGCGCTCGTGCTGTCGCAGCTCGACGATCCGAACGGGATGCCGGAGGCGCGCGAGCTCGCCGACGCCGCGGCGTCCGCGCTGCGCATCCTGCGTGAGGTCCGGTCGGGGCACGGGATCGACACGTCGTCGCCGGTGAACCTCTGCCTGACCACGGGCCAGGCGCTCGTCGCGACGCGCTTCTCGTTCGACTACGGCTGGTACCCCGACGAGGACACGCTGCTCGAGACGGACCTGCCGTACTGCAGCCTCTGGTACACGATCGGCGGCGAGTACATAGAGCACAACGGCAGCTCCGTCATGACGGCGTCGGACCGGCCACGCTCGCTGCTGATCGCATCCGAGCCGCTCACGGTCGACCCCTCCACCTGGCTCGAGGTGCCGGAGTACTCGATGATCACAGCGGCGCTAACGTCGGATGGACTCAACTTCGAGACGCGCGATCTGGATGTCTGACGACGGCGGGGTCGCCGGCTTTCTGGCCACGGTGCCGCTGCTGGAGGGCATGCCGGGCGCCGAGCTTGCAGAGCTGGCGCGGGTCATGCGGCGGCGCGATCTCCCCGCGGGCGAGGTGCTGTGGCGCGAGAGCGACAAGGCCTCCGCGATGCTGCTGGTTGTCGACGGCGCCGTGTCCTTGTCTCTTCACCTGCCCGGCAATCGCACCGTCGAGTTGGGCCGCGTCGGCCGCGGGGAAGTGCTGGGCGAGGTCCCGCTGCTCGACGGGGGGCCGCACTCGGCGACTGCGCGCGTCGTCGAACCGGCACGGCTGCTCTCGCTCAGCCGGGCGGACTTCGCCGCACTCGTCTCGCGCCGCCACCCGACCGCGTTTGCGCTCAAGCGGCGGCTGGCAGGCGTGGCGTGCATACGGCTGCGCGAGCACTTGGGCGGTCTGGCGGAGTCGTTGAACGGCGGCGAGCCCGACCCGCCGGGGGCCGACGCGCGCGCGGAGCTGGAGTTCTGCGGCCCGCCGGACAGCCGTTACGTCCGCCGGCTCGCCAACTTCCGCGCGTTCGACTCCCTCGCGCTCTGGGGCTTCTTGACGGCCGGTCGTTACGCGCGCTGCCCGGCCGGCCGCACGATCGTCGCCGAGGGCGAGCCGTCGAACGCCTGCTACGTGACGATCAACGGTGCGGTGGAGCGTGTGATCGTGCGCGGCGGTCGTCGGATCCGCGTCGGGCTCGCCGGCCCAGGCCTGGCGTTCGGCTACGAGAGCCTGATCGACGGCGCCCCGGCACCCGTGACGGCGGCCACGCGCGAGCGCACGCTGCTGCTGGTCCTGCCACATGCCGCGTGGGAGCGCCTCTTCAACGGCGAGGACGCGGGCTCGCACGTGTTCCTCGACGTCGTCCTGCGCGACCTGATGGCGGCCCTGCGGCAGGCGCTGCGCCCGCACGCGCGGCTGGCGGCCAGCCTCTAGCAGGCGATGCGCGGCGGCAGGCCGTCCGGGACCTCGGCGACGTCGCGGAACTCCGTCGCGAAGCGCATGAAGCGGTGGGCGTCGGCGAAGTTCGACGCGAGCCCGAGCGACAGGCGCACGGCGCCGCCGGTCGGCATGCCGATGCGCTCCCTGTAGTCGTCGAGGATCATCCCATCCTCGAACTCCGCGCCGATGAGCGTGTCCCTCGAGAGCGAGAAGGCGATCTCCCCCGCGCCCGAGTTGCAGAAGCAGCCGGTGCGGAGGGAGATCCTGTGCGCCGCCGCGACGATGTCGACGAAACGTTCGTCGACCACGCGGCCGTCCGGGTGGAGGAAGTTGAACGCCATCGTGGCGCCGCGTCGGTCCCAGGTGCCGGGGCCGTAGATGCGTGTGGCCGGTGTTCCGTCCGAGTGGCGGAGCCGCTGCAGCTGGTCGAGCAGCCATGTGCCGAGCGACCGCACGCGCCGCGCGATCGTCTCGACCCCGATCCGCTCGAGGTGGCGCAGACCGATCTCGACCGCGGGGATCCCGAGGTAGTTGACCGTCCCATCCTCGAACAACGCGTGGCCGGACAGCGGCACGACGAGCTCGCCCTGGACGTTCGCGGCGACGACGGTGCCGCCGCTGAACCACGGGCGGTGGAGTCGCTCGAGCGCCGGGCGGCGCGCGATCAGCGCACCGATACCGGACGGATAACCGAACATCTTGTAGAACGAGATCGGGACGAAGTCCGGCTTCCAGACCGACAGGTCGAGCCGGCTGGTCGGCACGAACGCGGCCGCGTCGACGCACACGTGCCAGCCCCGTTGCTGCGCCGCCGCGACCCACTCGAGCGGGTGCTTGACGCCGGAGAAGTTCGACTGCGCCGGGTAGGCGAAGAGGTTGTGGCCTTGGGGATCCGCCTCGTCGAGGTAGCGCTCGAGAAGCTCCTCGGCGACGCGCAGGTCGGGCGCCTCCAGCGGCACGTACGCGGTCCGCGCTCCCTTCGCGTGCGCGAACTCGCGAATGCCGTTGACCGAGTTGTGGTTGTCAAACGTCGCGAGGAAGCGGTCGCGCGGGCCGAACGGGTAGGCCTCGCCGACGAGCCGCAGGGCGCCGGTCGCGTTCGGGGTGAAGATGCAGGCGTACTCGCTCGGGTCGGCCTCGAAGTAACGCAGCACGGCGGAGCGCGCCTGCTCGACCAGAACGGTCGCGGCGGACGACGTGGGGTTGACGCTGTGCGGGTTGCCGTAGACGGTCTCGCGCAGCAGCCGCATGTGGTCGTCGAGCTGCGATGCCGCGTACAGGCTGCCGCCGGTGTAGTCGAGGTAGACGTCGCCGTGCTCGTCGAGGCGCGCGTACTCGGTCGCGCGGAGCTCGTCCAGGATCGCGGTCGCCCGGTAGGAGGGATCGGCGGCGAGGAACGCGGCCTCAGCCTCGCGGAACCCGGCCGTGTCGAGCTCCTGCGCTGCGATGGCCTCGGTCCCCATCGCCCAACCCTAAGGGCAAGGCAATGCCCCCGCCAGCACGCGCTCCGCCGGCTCCACTGTCGGGCCGATCAATCCCAGCAGTCCTCGAACCGCTCCGAGTCGCCTCCGTCCGGCTTCCGGCCACCGATGCAGATCACGTCGACGCCCTCCGGGCCGCCCTCGAACGAGCGGACCACCGCGGGAGCGACCCGCAGCACGTCCCAGGCTGAGAGTTGACGGCCTCGTCGTCGAGCTTGGCCCGGCCGGAGCCGGCGACCACGACGTAGGCCTCCTCCTGCACACGATGCCGGTGACCCCACGGCGTGCGGGCGCCCCGATCGTAGGTGCACCGGCTCACGCCGAGCTCGGGTGACCCGAGGGCATCCCGCGCGAATCGCCACTGGATCCGAACACCCTGCGGGCGCTGACATCGCGGAGATCGTCGAAGTTCTTCCTCGTCCAATCGAGCATGTCGAGACCGTCGCAGCTGCTGCGAGGGATACCTCAGGCCGATGAATGGGCACCAGGCCGCTTCCGGTGCCCAAACCGCACGCAATCCAGGGTAATCCACGCCTATCGGCGCGTCGCCGCGACGTGCTCCGGTTCGAGTCCGGCTAGCTCCATTGCCGCGAAGCCGTGTCGGGAGCGTAGGCGCAGTACGTGCCCGTGCGAACGGCCCGGTTGAGGTGTTCCCCGAGCTGGGGATGGTGTTCGCCAATGCGCGCGATGCCGTGTCGGACAGCGCGAGTCACACCGGACCGAGCGCGCTCTGAGTCGGAGGACGCCCGGCGATCGCGACCACCGAGACCGACCGCGCGCGCGAGCTCTCGCACCAGGAAGTCGCGCTCGGCGTCAGCCTGGGTCTCCCGCTCGGCGTCCGCCAGCGCGCGCGCCTGTTCGATGTCATCTTCGATCTCGGCGAGGCGGCGGCGGTACGTCTTCTTGGCCCGCTCGTCGAGCATTTCGCCCGCGTCGCCGAGTGGTATCTGCTGCCCCGTTTCAGCGGCGACCAGGTCCAGGACATGGAACTCGCGGCCAGGGTGGGCGAGGAGCCGAGCGAGGTAACGGAACCCCTTGAGATCACGGACGCGCTCCGTGCGCCCCTCGAATACCAGCAACCAGTAGTCGCCTTCACGGCGGAAGACGTTCGTCTCAGTCGCGATACTCGTCGCAACTTGGATCCGGTCGAGGATCGCTCGCGCTGCCTGTAGCTCGAGGACGGCGTGGTCCTCGCTTCCGCCGGCGCGGAGGGCCTCCGCGAGAACCATTCGTGCTATCGCCGCCTCATAGGGCGCGCCGATCTCGTGCCACATTCGTACCGCCTCCGAGGAACACCGCTCCGCCTCCGGTGCATTGCCCTCCGCGAGCCGCACTCGTCCTATCGCCAGTGTCGCCCCGGCCAACAGCGCCTTGCTCTGAAACCTGGCGGCCACGCGCTCCAGCTCGCCGGCCGCTGCCTCCGCGCGGGCGAAGTCGCCGCCCGCGATCTCGATCTCGACCTGCGCGTCGAGCAGCGGGGCTCGCTGCAGGTCGGAGTCGGGTGGCAGCTCCTTCGAAGGAACCCGCGAGGGATGCTCGAGCGCGTCCCGTATGGCAGCGGCTGCTGCGGCCGCCTCGCCGCGCGCCAGGCGCACCAGCGCGAGACCCGGCTGGGACTCCCACCCGATGCGATGCGCGGCCAGAAGAGCCTCCTCGGCCCCGTCGACGTCGCCCTTACGCAACCGAATCCGGCCGAGCTCCGTGAGCGGCCAGCCCATCTCGCGATGCAGGTACGGGCTCAGCTCCTCGCAGGCCACCAGCGCCTGTCGCTCCGCTTCGTCGCACGAACCGCGCAATCTCAGAATCTCCGCCCGGTGCACGCGGCAGCGCCCGTGGAGGCTCCCGATCGCATTGGTCTGGCACCAGCGCTCCATCGCCTCGGTCCACTCCTCGGCCGCGTCGTACTGCGCGAGTCCCTGCAGCGCGCAGACGAGTTCGCAGTACACGAGCCCGGCCGAGAGCGGATCGAGGTCCCCGGACACTGCCGCCACGCCCGCTTCGTCGAGGAGCGCCAACCCCTCCGCGACATCGCCGTCGAGGATGCGGAGCCGGGCCGCTGCCACTCGTCCGACGGCGCAGGCTGCAGTGTCGTGCGACGAGCCCAGCTCAATGGAGCGCTCGGCCCATCGCCGAGCGCTCGGGATGTCGCCGGTCAGCATTCGCTCGTACGTGCGGACAACCGCCAGCCATGCGTGCGCAGATGTCTCCTCCGTTGCCTCGAGCAGGCGCTCCGCTCGGGCGAGCCAACCGCGCACGGGTGCCATCAGCGCGGTGTCCAGGAGCAGATGCATCGCGAGACGCACGGCTGCGCCCGCCGCCGCGACAGGGTCACCGGCCTGAACGCATAGGGCGTGCGTGCGCTCCCACGCCTCGATGGTCACATCGAGCTCGCCGGCCGCGTAGGCCACCTCCGCGAGCAACGGCAAATCGGCGGGACCTACGAGCCCATCAGAGTCGGCCTCCATGAGCAGGCCGTAAGCCTCGTCCCAATCGCCGCTCGCCGCCGCTTCTCGCGCACGTTCGAGGCTCATCGCATGTCGCCGTAACCGCGTGAGTTACCGCCGTGTCGGCATTGCTCACGCATCTGGGTCGAGTACTACCAATCGAAGCGAGGAGGAGTCATGGACCGTGCAAAGGTCAACGGCGTTGAGCTGGAATACGAGGTGCGCGGGACAGGGGAACCCGTGCTGTTGATCGACATGCTCATCGCCGACTGCTTCGTGCCGCTCCTTGCAGAGCCGGCGCTGGCACACGATTACCAGCTGATCCGGTACCACAAGCGCGGTTGGGTTGGGAGCACGCACACTCCACCGCCGGTGAGCATAGGACAGCAAGCCGCCGACGCCGCGGCATTGCTCGAGCACCTCGGTGTGCGGCGCGCTCACATCGCGGGCCATTCCACCGGCGCGTCGATCGGAGCCCAACTGGCCCTCGACCACCCCGAGAAGGTGCACACGCTCACTCTGCTGGAGCCGACTCTGGTGTCGTTGCCTCTCGGCGGTCCCTTCTTGAAAGCGGCCGGCCCGGTGTTCGAGGTATACCGAAGCGGCGACCCCTCGGGCGCGTTTGCCATGTTCGTGGCCGCCGCAAGCAGCCTCGATTGGGAAGTGTGTCGAGCCTTGCTCGAGGAGCGAATCCCCGGTGTCGTCGAGCAGTCGATCAAGGATGCCGACACCTTCTTCGGAGTCGAGCTCCCTGCCCTCACCGAGTGGAAGTTCGGACCCGAGCAGGCTGCCGCCATTCGCAAACCAGTCCTGTCGGTGATCGGCGCGGAGACCCAGCCGTTGTGGGTCGAGATCGCCAAGTTCCTCCGCTCCTCGCTCCCTCAGGTCGAGGAGCTCATGGTCGAGGGCGCGGGCCATCTCCTGCAAATCCAGCGCCCCGAGACTGTCGCTCGAGGGATGGCGCAGTTCCTAACGCGAAACCCAATCGCCGGAGGCGATGTCCGGCGACTTCATTTCGACGACCAGGCACACCCACTTGTCGCGCCGCCGGCCTGAGCGGCGGCGAGCCAATCCAACACGAGGAGGAACGATGCCACTCATCAACGTCAAGCTCATCGAGGACGTCTTCACGCCCGACCAGAAGCGCGAGATCGTCGAGCGCCTCACTGACGCGATGGTCTCGATCGAGGGCGAGAACATGCGCTCGGTGACCTGGGTCGTCATCGACGAGGTCGCAAGCGGCGACTGGGGCGTCGGCGGCAAGCCGCTGAGCACCGAAGACGTCAAGGCACTCGCGGCTGGCGTGGCCGCCTAGCTTCGGCTGCGAATCACCGTCGCGGCGGTCACAGGGACGATCGCCGCGGCGGAGATGAATGGGCAGTAGGCCGCTTCCAGTGCCCGAATCGAACGCAATCCCCAGTAATCGATGGCTATGCGCGCTCCCGCCGTAAACGAACTCAGCTGCCGCCTCCGCTCTGTTGAGCCGAAAACGCCGCTTGCACGCGCGCTCGCATTCCCGCATCGCACCCAGGAGGCCGCCGGTTCGAGTCCGGCTAGCTCCATCCCGAGGGACCCCTTCGGTATCACTCTCGCGATGACCGATCACGCAGGCGCGCTTGCTTTGGCCCGGTGTGCTGAAGCCGCTCGATGCGTCATCGCCCGCCATGGATGCGAAACGGTGGCGCTCCTCGATGGCTCGCCCGGCGGGCCATCGTCGCCAGCAGCCCCGGGTGGCGCGCGGTCGATGAGCGACTGCTGCGCGACGGACCCAGTGCTCGAGCGCGTCACGAGGACGCGCTGACATGGAGCGCGCGTCCCTCACACCGGTCGTAGCCGCCGATGCGGCGGGTGTCACGGAGCTGGTCCTCGCAGTCGAGTCGGGGCTGTACGGCCAGAGCGCGTTCTCGCAGGCCGATCTGGAGGACGAGTGGTTGGAGCTCGACCTTCAGGACGTGCACGTCGTCCGCGACGGCGACCGGATCGTGGGCTACGCCGCCGCTGTGCGGGAGGAGGGCGAGCTCTGGCGAGTCCAGGGATACGTCCACCCCGACGCGCTCCGGCGCGGCATCGGGAAGCTGATCGCCACCGGGCTCGAGGAGCACGCGGCCCGCCGCGGCGGGGGCAGGGTCCAGAACCATGTCCTCGAGGCCGACGCCGCGGCACGCGAGTTACTCGAGTCGCTCGGCTACTCCGCGGTGCGCGTCTTCCGCGAGATGCGCATCGACCTCGACGCGCCGCCGCCGGCCCCCGAATGGCCCGCCGGGCTCCGCGTCACTGACTTCGACCCTGAGCGCGACGCGCGCGCGTTTCACGCCGCGAGCCAGGAGGCCTTCGCGGACGCCTGGGACTACACCCCGCGCGACTTCGAGTCGTGGTCGAAGGTCAACCTCGGAAGCGAGCGCTTCGACCCGGCGCTCTGGTGCGTCGTCCGTGCCGGCGACGAGATCGCCGCTGGGACGGTCTGCGTGGGCGACACATACGGCGGCGGGTTCGTGCACGCGCTCTTCACGCGCCGGCCCTGGCGAAAGCAGGGCGTGGGCACCGCCCTCCTGCGCGACGCCTTCCGGCGCTTCTGGGAGCGCGGCGAGTGCAGCGTCGGGCTCGGCGTCGACGCGGCAAGTGAGACCGGGGCCTTCCGCCTCTACGAGCGCGCGGGGATGACGCCCGCGCTCGGCTGGGTGGCCTACGAGAAGGTGCTCGCCTAGCCGGCGCGCACGACCCGGAAGCGAAGCCGTCAAGCGTGGGCGTTTGTACGCTTGGGAAGATCAGTCCATGGCGGTCGAGGCCCTCGACGTCCTCTACGTCCCGAGCCGGGATGTCAAGGCCGACGTCGAGTTCTACCGAGACGTGCTCGGTGCGCGGGTCGTGTTCGCGATCGAGGCCATGGGCACCCGCGTGGCCGAGGTCCAGATCGGCTCCGAGGGGCCGCGGCTCGTGCTCGCTGGTCACCTCGCGGGCGACGCACCCGTGCTCCTGCACCGGGTCTCGGACCTCGACGAGGCGCTCGCGGAGCTCGCCACGCGCGGCCTGACGCTCGAGCACCGGGTGGAACTGCCGCTGGGCCCGTGCGCGACCTTCCGCAGTCCCGGCGGCCAGCGGCTCGGCCTCTACCAGCTCACCCGCCCCGAGGTGCACGAGCACTTCGCCGGCCGCGCCGACTTCTGATCCACGCAGAGCACCCCGGAGCAGGTGGCGCGGCGCTTATATTTGCGCCACTCGAGGCCGGCCGCGCCTGAGGCGCGCAGTCGGGGACAGCGCCCCGGGGCAATTCCCTATGGCGCCCAGCCGACGAGACGGCGATGCTTGTACGCATGTGGACGAGCGCGTCGCACGATCGACTCGGCTCCTCCCCGGCCGCTGTCGCCGCCACGCCGCGCCTCCGGCGACGAACCACGAACCGCGTCGTGGCCGGCGTGGCGGGCGGCATCGCCGACCGCTTCGGGATGTCGGTCGTGGTGGCGCGAGTCATCGTCATAGTGCTGATGGCGACGCCCTGGGGGATCTGGGCGTACGCAGCCGCCGCGTTGCTGGTCCCCGCCGTGGGCAGCGATCGCCGAGGCTGGGACAACCTCGTGGCGCTCGCGCGGGTCGGCGTCGCGTTCGCGGTCCCGGCCCTCGTGTTCTCCGGAGAGCTCGTCCTCAACGAGCCGTTCGACGGCCCGACCGGCTGGTGGGTCGCGCTCGTGGCGCTCTTCGGCGCCGGCGCGGTGGCCTTTGTGACGGCGGGCTATCGCCGCGACGACCTCGACCCTGAGGCGCACGCGCGCAGCGCCGTGCTCGGCTCGCTGCCCGTGGCAGTCCCGGGCGCCGCGCTCGCGGCGGGCATGGCTCTCGCGCCGGAGGTGCGCTGGGAGCGTTTCGTGGCCGTCGTGGCGATCGCGGGGGCGGTCGCCCTGCTTGTAGCCGCGCGGCGCGGCCATGGCCGCCCCTTCCTCGCGCCCGCGATCCTCGCCGTTGCCGCCGCGGCGCTCGTGACCGCGTCCGACATGCGCCTCCAGGGCGGCATCGGCGACACGCGAGTCACGCCTGCGGCAGATCCCGGCGGGCACATCTCGGCGCGCCGTGCGATTGGCGATCTCGAGCTCGACCTCCGCCGGGTCGGCGAGAGCGGGCTCCCCGCGACCGTGGACGCCTCCGTCGGGGTTGGGTCGCTCCGCGTGCTCGTGCCGCGGGGCGCGCGCATCGAGTTCGACGTCCGTGTCCGCCGCGGCCGGATCGACCCGTGGCTCATGAACTACAGAACAGACCCGCTCCAGGGCCTCGATCAGCGGATGAGGGCGACATCCCCGAACGGCACCGCCGGCCGTCAGAGGATGCCGATACGGCTGCGAGCAGACGTGGCCGTGGGGCAGGTGAAGATCGGGCGCGAGCAGGACGTCCTGGACGACGGCCCATGACCGAGGCTGCCGCCACCCGAGCCGGAGCGACCGGCGCGGGTGCAACCGCGCTCGTGGCCGCCGCGCTATTTGCCCTCGACGGCGCCGAGGCCGTCGAGCTCGACTGGGGCTGGGCGCTCGCGCTCACGTGCGCCTGCGCAGGGACGGCGCTGCTCGCGATCGCGCCGCCCACGCGAGCTCTCTACGCGGGCGCGCTCGCGCGCTTCGCGATCCGGCAAAGGAACCTGTGGGCGCTGCGCGCGCTGACGGTCGCGACCGCGCCGATCGCCGCCGCCGGCCCGCTCGCATACGCCCTGCTCGCCTTCGCGCAGGCCCTCACACTCGAGCCGAGCGAGCGCGAGCCGCAGGTCGACTGGCGGCGGATGCTCGGCACCGGCCTCCTCTGTCTGGCGTTCATGCTCGCAATCTCGGAGGCGGGGCTGACGGTGGCGCCCGACGAGGTGTTGTGGCCACTGCTGCTCAGCGCCGCCGGGCTGAGCGGCTTCTGGTGGCTCGGGCCGTCCAGCGCCCGCGTCAGGCGGGGGGTGGGCGGCGTTGTGGTGGCGGTGCTGTTCTTCTACAGTCTCGCGGCGGTCGGCCCGCACGACCGCGCCGTGCTCGGCGGGCTGGTGGGAGCGAGCGTGATCGCGCTCGTCGTGGCCCCGCGCTGGCTGCGGAGCTCGCGCGTGCTCGCGGCCGAGCGTGCCCGGCGTGCGCGCTCCGAGGAGCGGGCCGAGGTGGCCGCGGCGGTGCACGACTCCGTGCTCCAGACGCTCGCGCTGATCCAGAGCCGGGCCGACGACCCCACGGAGGTGCGCGCGCTGGCGCGGACGCAGGAGCGCGACCTGCGCGCGCGCTTGTTCGGCAGTGCCGAGGCCGGCGCGCCGGCTATCTCCGTCGCCCAGGCGCTGCGCGCGGTGGCCGCCGAGGTGGAGGACTCGCACCGGACCAAGATCGAGGTGGTCACGGTGGGCGACGCGCCACTCGACGAGCGTGCCGCCGCTCTGGTGGCCGCCGCCCGCGAGGCACTCGTCAATTCCGTCCGGCACGCGCAGGGCGCCCCGGTGTCGCTGTTCGCCGAGGTGGATGAGCAGCGCGTGGCGGCGTACGTGCGCGACCGCGGCCCCGGCTTCGATCCGGAGCGCGTGCCCGAGGACCGGCGCGGGATCACCGACTCGATCATCGCCCGGATGAAGCGTCACGGAGGGCACGCAGCCGTGCGCACCGCGCCAGGCGGCGGGTGCGAGGTGCACCTGATCCTGGAGCGGCACGCATGAGGAGGCCGCGCGTCGTGGTCGTGGATGACCACGAGCTGTTCCGCGACGGCGTGCGGGCGCGCATCGGAGACGACGTGGAGATCGCCGCCGAGGCCGGCACGGTCGAGGAGGCCATCGAGCTGATCCGGGCGGAGCGGCCTCACGTGGTGCTCCTCGACGTGCACATGCCGGACGGCGGCGGGCTGGCGATCCTGCGCGCTGTGGGGTCTGAGCTGCCCGAGGTGCGCTTTCTCGTACTGTCGGTCTCCGACGCGCCCGCCGACGTCATGGACCTTGTGCGCGCAGGCGCCCATGGCTACGTGACGAAGGCGATAGACCCCGCTGACCTTGCCGGTGCGGTGAGAAGCGTGGCGGCGGGCGAGGCCGTCTTCTCGCCCTCCCTCGCCGGGTTCGTGCTCGAGGATCCCGAGCTGTCGAGCCTTACCCTGCGCGAGCGCGAGGTGCTCCAGCTGATCGCGCGCGGCTATCTGTACAAGGAGGTCGGCGCGGAGCTCGGCATCTCGCCGAAGACCGTGGAGCACCACGTATCGGCCGTCCTGCGGAAGCTCCAGCTCACCAACCGCCACCAACTCAGCCGCTGGGCCACCAAGCACCGGCTCATCGACTGACGCCGCCCGGAAGGCGAGCGGCGCCGGTCCGAGGGGGAGATGGACCGGCGCCGTTCGGGTGGGGCCGTCGGTTGGAGCCCCAACGCCTCTCGGCGTTCCTACGCGTGCGACGGTCGGCCGCGCAGCAAGCCGCGGAGTCGGCTCGGGCGGCCGTGAGAAGCGCTCGTCGCGCCGCCGATCTGCTCGCGCCGCAGCTCGAGCAGCGCCACGATCTCCGCCGTCGGCTCGAACGGGTCCGCGATCGCGCGGCCGGAGCCGAGCGGGAGCGCCGCGAGCATTCGCGAGTCGGCCTCCGCGATCAGCGCGGGGCCTCTAGGCGGGCTCCCGCTGTCGAGCGCGGCGAGTCGAACCAGGTCCGCACGATCGGTCGAAATTGAACGACGCACTGTGAGATTCGTCATTGTGTTGGTCATAGTGCTAGCGTAGAGCCGATCAGCATGCGTACAAGGTCGTACAAGATCGATTTGTCTGAGCTCGACCGCGATGGCGCGACCTCGCTGACCCAACAGCTCGTGGACCGCTTCACCGCCGCCATCGAGTCCGGTGATCTCGATCCGGGCGAGAAGCTCCCCCCCACGCGCGAGCTCGCGGAACTGGTGAGCGTGAACCACCTGACGGCGGCGCGCGTGTATCGGCGGCTCGCGGAGCTGGGCTATGTGACGGCGAGCGTCGGGCGCGGCACATTCGTGCGCAGCCTCGCGCCGGCGGGCAGCACCGAGCACGGGGACGACTGGCAGGTCTACGCGCTGCCCGAGCACGAGCTGAGCTACTCGGAGCAGGTGCTGGCCGACGTGATGTCGAGCGCCGGCCAGCCGGACCTGATCTCGCTCGCGGTCGGCTGGCCGTCGCCGAGCCTCTACCCGACCGAGGAACTGGCCGCGATCACGCTTGACGTGCTCTCCCAGGAGGGCGGCGAGGCGCTCTCATACCTGCCCGCGGAGGGCCTCTACGCCCTGCGCGAGCAGCTCGCCGCGCGCGGGCGCAGGTACGGGTTCGCCGAGGACGCCGAGGAGATCATCGTGACCTCGGGCGCGAAGCAGGGCATCAGCCTGACCGCGCGCGCGACACTCGAGCCGGGTGACGTCGCGGTGGTGGAGTCGCCCACGTTCGCGGGCCTGCTCGACTCGCTGCGGCAGACCGGCGCGCGCGTGATCGGCGTTCCCGTGGATGAGGACGGCTTCGACGTCGGTCAGCTCGAGCGCCTGCTCGCGCGCCACGAGGTGAAGCTCGTCGCTCTCCAGACCGCGTGCCAGAACCCGACCGGGCGCGACATCTCCGAGGAGCGGCGGCAGCGGCTCGCCGAACTCGCGATCGAGCGGAACTTCTTCGTGCTCGAGGACCGTGTGTACGCGGACGCGAGCTTCGACTCCGACCCGGTGCGGTCGATCCGCGAGCTGGCGCCGGCGCACGTGATCTACGTGAACTCGCTATCGAAGGTAGTGGGCGGCGGCCTTCGGGCCGGCTGGGTGGCGGCCCGCGGCCCCGTGCGCGACCGGATCGCCACGCTGAAGCTCGAAGCCGACTTCCACACGACGACGCTGATCCAGCACATGGCCGCGCGCTGGCTGGCCGCCGGCGCGTACGACAAGCACGTGGCGCTGACTCAGCCGTTCTACCGCGAGCGGCGCGACGCGCTGCTAGCGGCGCTCGAGCGGCACTTGCCCGGCGAGTACCAGGCCGACTCTCCGCACGGCGGGCACCATGTGTGGGTGACGCTGAACCGGCCGCTGGACGAGCGCGCGCTCTACACGGAGGCGGCCCGCCACGGCGTCGCCTTCACGCCCGGGGGCGCGATCACCGCCGAGCGGCGCACACAGACGTCGTTCCGGCTGTCGTTCTCGCTGCTGGACCCCCCCGAGCTCGATGAGGGCGTCCGGCGGCTCGCCCGGGCCATCCGCGAGGTCCGGCGCCGCTCGCGCCACGCGGTGGCCGCGCCGATGTCCTGACGTTGCGCAAGCACCGGGCGGTGCCCGGTGCGCAGCGACGCCCTTCAGTCGCCGAGCTTCTGCCAGAGCGTCCCGAGCGTCCGCAGCTCCGCGCGTGAGAAGCGGCCAAGGAACAGCTTGCGGACTCCGTCCAGATGGGTCTGCCGGGCGGTGTCGAACAGCCGCCGGCCCTCAGGGGTGATCTCCGCGAACAGCCCCCGGGCGTCGCTCTCGCAGCGCTCGCGCTTCAGTAGCCCCTGCCGCTCGAGCCGGTCCACCAGCCGAGTCAGGCCGCTGCGGCTGAGCAGCACCGAATCGGCCAGCTCCGACATGCGCATCCGGCCGTCCTCGGAGTCGTTCAGAAACAACAGGACCTCGTAGGACGACAGCGGCAGATCGTGGTCGCGCACAAGCTCCGCGTCGAGCTCGCGCGTAAGCGCGGCGTGCGCGCGGAGCATGCCCCGCCATGCCGCCAGCTCCTCTTTGTCTAGAAGCACTGCTGTAGAGTGGTTGCCGATGCAATCATTGTACCGCCCAGCGGCCGACACGCCAGAGGGCGCCCTCGTCCTCCTGCACGGACGGGGCGCTGACGAGCACGATCTGTTTCCGCTGCTCGACATCCTCGACCCAGAGCGGCGCCTGCTCGGCGCCACGGCCCGCGGCCCGCTCTCGCTTCCGCCGGGCGGCGCGCACTGGTACGTGGTGCGGCGCGTGGGCTACCCCGATCCGGAGACCTTCCACGCGACCTACCCCGAGCTCACCGGCTGGCTCGACGGCATCCTCGCCGAGCACGGCATCGCCCACGACCGCCTGGTGCTCGGCGGCTTCTCGCAGGGATCGGTGATGTCGTACGCACTCGGGCTCGGCGCGGACAGGCCACGGCCGGCCGGGATCATGGCGCTGAGCGGCTTTCTTCCTCAGGTCGAGGGCTTCGAGCTCGACCTCGCGAAGGCCGCCGGACTGCCGGTGGCGATCGGCCATGGCACACACGACCCGGTCATCTCCGTGGAGTTCGGACGCGACGCGCGCGACCGTCTCGCCGAGGCGGGCGCGGACCTGTTCTACCGCGAGTCGCCGATGCCGCACACGATCGACCCGGGCTTCCTCCGCGAGCTGCCCGGCTGGCTGCGCGGGGCGCTGCCGTCAGGTGCGGCTGAACAGCCGCCGCAGCCGGTCGAGTAGCGCCCGGAAGAAGAGCGAGAACCCACCGATCGGTTTGGCGGTGGTGGGCGCCTTGCTCCCACCCACCGCGGGCGGCGCGGCGGCTGCGCCCTCCGGGGTGGCGGCCAGAACGGCGTCGAGCACGGTCGGCTCGGCCGCCGGCGGCGCCTCGATCTTGGCCTGGAGGCAGTCGGCGAACTCGCGGAGCAGCCGGTTCGAGATGTCCTCGATCATGCCGCCGCGCCCGAAGCGCGCAAGCCTGCCGGTGATCGTGAAGTCGGTCTTCACGTCCACGGTCGTGACGTCGCCCTCCGCGCGCATAGTGCTCACGATCGTCGCCTTCGCAGATCCCTGGCCGCGCTTGTCCTGTCCGCTCGCGCGCATCACGACCCGCCGCGCGTCCTCGTCCAGCTCCTCCATGTTCAGCTCGCCGCGGTAGGCGGCGGTCGTCGGGCCGAGCCGCACGCTGAAGGTGCCGCGGTAGGTGGCGTCCTCGCCCGCCTCGGTGATCTCGGCGCCGGGGAGGCAGGGCGCCACCCGCTGGATGTCCACCAGCGTCTCCCAGACGCGCTCCACCGGCGCGCGCACGTCGAACGACTGCTCGAGCTTCATCGCAGCGTGCTCCCCGTGACCGGGCCGCCGGCGCGCAGCGCGTCGAGCTCGGCGGGGGTGTCCACGTCCTCGCCGCCGCCGAGGTCGTCGCAGGGCACGTCGTGCACGTGCACGCTCATCAGCAGGTTGCGCGCGCCGAGGTCGCCGCTCACGTCCCGGAGGCGGTCGAACAGCTCGCTCTCGAGCAGGACTGGGTGGCCCGGCTCGCCCGCGTAGGTGGCGCGCACGGCGGCGGCCCCGTTCCGGCGTTCGATCACCCGGCGGATGGCGTCGGTCGACATGCGCGGCTGGTCGCCGAGCGTCACGACCACGGCGTCCGCCTCCGCCAGCGCGGCGAGGCCGCACGCCAGCGAGGCCGCCTGCCCCTTCTCCCAGCGCGGGCAGACGAGCGGGTCGGCGCCGTGCAGGTCCGCCCCGGCGACGATCTCGTCGGCTCCCGAGCCGAGCACCACGACAACGCGGTCCACCGGCGCCGCGGCCATCGCGCGAAGCGCGTGCTCGAGCAGCGGCCTGCCGTCGAGCTCGGCGAGCTGCTTGGGGCCCCCGAAGCGGGTGGCCGCGCCGGCCGCGAGCACGAGACCCGCGATCACGCGCCCACCTCGTGGATGCGGCCGCCCCGGGCGTGCGAGAGGCGGCCGCCCTCCCGGCCGTTCCTGACGGCGACGACCTCCGCCATGATCGAGAGCGCCGTCTCCTCAGGACTCACGGCGCCGAGGTCCAACCCGATCGGTGCGGCGATGCGCTCGAGCAGCTCCTCGTCGATGCCGGCGGCGAGCAGGCGCTCCCGGCGCTGCGCCTGGGCGCGCCTGCTGCCCATCGCGCCGACGTAGGCGGCGTCGGAGCGAAGCGCGATCGTGAGCGCAGCGTCGTCCAGCTTGGGGTCGTGGGTGAGCACGGCGATGAACGTCGCGCGGTCGATCCCGCCGAGGCGGGCGAAGGCCTCCTCGGGCCAGGCGGCGATCACCTCCTCGGCGTCCGGGAAGCGCGCGGCGGTAGCGAACTGCGAGCGCGGGTCGGACACAAACGGGCGCCAGCCGGCGGCGCGGGCGAGCCGCGCAAGCGAGGCCGCATAGTCCACAGCGCCGAAGATCACGAGCCGCGGCGCGGGCGCGACCACGTCCACGAAGAGCGTCGCCTCCCCTGCCGCCCGTGTCTCGGAGCGCTCCGCCCAGAGCAGCTCCTCGGCCGCCTCGACAGCGGCGCGGTCGAGCTCGTCGGCGCCTAGCGTGCCCTCGGTGCTGCCGTCCGCGCGCACGAGCAGCTTGGCGCCCACGTCGCCGCCCGCGATGACCGTCACGAGTGCCGCACGGCCGTCCTCGCCCGCTATCCCGGCGAACTCGGACTGCGCGCTCAAGCCCCGAACTCCTCGACGAACACGTCGATCTCGCCGCCGCAGGGGAGCCCGACGTCCCAGGCCTCGCTGTCGGCGATGCCGAAGTGGAGGAGCTTCGGCGCGTCGCCGCGGAGCACCTCGCCCGCCGCCTCGACCACCGCGCCCTCGACGCAACCGCCCGACACGGCGCCCGAGACCTCGCCGCGATCGTTTACCGCCATCTTCGCCCCGGGCGCACGCGGGGCCGAGCGTTTCACCCCCACGACGGTCGCGATGGCCACCCTGTCGCCGCGACCGACCCACGCCTGCACGTCGTCGAGTATGTCCTTCACTCGAGCCCCCCTTCCATGAGATCCGCCAACTCTCCCAAGGATGACAGCGAGTTGCCGGACAGGAAATGGTCCACGTGCGGGAGCGCGGCCTGCATGCCCCTCGTGAGCGGCTCGTAGTCGGGATGGGCCTTCAGCGGGTTGAGCCAGATGAGGCTGTCCGCGCAGCGGCGCAGGCGCTCCATTTCGGCCGCGAGCTCGTCGGGGTCGCCACGGTCCCAGCCGTCCGAGAGCACGACGACGATCGCGCCGCGGCCAACTCTGCGGCCGTGCTCGCGGTTGAGCGCGGAGAGCGCCTCGCCGATGCGGGTGCCGCCCGACCAGTCGTCCGCGGCTCCGGCGGCGCGGCCAAGCGCGAGGTCGGGATCTCGTCCCCCCAGCTCGCCGGTGACGCGAGTCAGGCGTGTGCCGAACACGAACGCCTCCACGCGCCGGCGGGCTGCGACGCACGCCTGCATGTACTGCAGCAGCATGCGCGCGTAGGGCTCCATCGAGCCCGAGACGTCGCAGACCAGCACGAGCTGGCGGGGGCGGTTGGAGGGCTCGCGCCAGTGCCGCTCGAGCGGGTCGCCCTGCGTGCGCAGGGACGAGCGGATGGTCCGGCGGAGGTCCGGCCGCGCGGCATGCGGCGGCGCTCCGCGCCGGCGGGCGGGGCGGGTGCGCCGACTGGCGCGCGTGGGCCCGGCGCGGGCCAAGCGTCGCATCACGCCGCGGGCGAGGCGGCGCTCCGCGTCCGTGTAGTCGGCGAAGTCCTTGTCCCGCAGCAGCTCGGCGTCTGACCACGCGGAGGGCACGACGTCCGCCTCGCCGGGCGATGGGATGGCGCGCTCCTCCGCTGGGACGGCCACGCGCGGAAGCACGAGAGCGGCCGGTTCGAGCGCGTCGGGTAGCTCCGGCGCCTGCTGGAGGGGTGGCGCGAACAGCTCCGCGAACGCTGCGTCGAAGGCCACGAAGTCGTCGCGCCGTGAGCACAACGTGGCCCTGAGGGCGAAGTAGGCGTCGCGGCGGTCGGCGGGGTCGACGGCCGAGAGCGCGCGATGGGCGGCGAGCAGCTCGTCGACGCCAACCCGAGCGCCGGCGGCGCGCATGGACGCCGCGAGCAGCGCGAGCCTGCCGGTGAGGCGGATGCCCGGCTTCTCACGCACCCCGCAGCACCTCGCGCTCGCGCACCCGCTCGATGTCCTCGCGCACCTTCAGCACGACGCCGAGCGTCTCGTCCAGGTCCGCGTCCTCAAGCACCAGCAGCGCCTGCGCCCACGCGATCGTCTCGCCGACGCCCGGCAGCTTGTAGAGCTCCTCCCCGCGCAGGCGGGCGACCGCGGCGCAGACGCGCTCCGCGATCTCGTCCGGCACCCGCGGCAGGCGCGCGTGCACGATCTCCACCTCGCGCTCGGCCGTGGGGTAGTCGATCCAGTGGTAGAGGCAGCGCCGCTTCAGAGCGTCGTGCAGCTCGCGCGTCCGGTTCGAGGTCATCACCACGACCGGCCGGCGCTCCGCGAGGACGGTGCCCAGCTCCGGGATGGACACCTGGAAGTCCGACAGGAACTCGAGCAGAAAGGCCTCGAACTCGTCGTCGGCGCGGTCGACCTCGTCGATCAGCAGCACGACCGGCTCGGTCGCCTGGAGCGCCTCGAGCAGCGGCCGGCGCAGCAGGAAGTGCTCTGAGTAGAGCGGCTCCTCCTCGCCCGCCCGCAGGTGGAGCAGCTGGCGCGGATAGTCCCAGTCGTACAGCGCGTGATGGATGTCGATCCCCTCGTGGCACTGGAGGCGGATCAGGCGCGCTCCCGTTGCGGCCGCGAGCGCCTTGGCGACCTCGGTCTTCCCCACCCCGGCCTCACCCTCCAGGAGCAGCGGCTGCTCGAGCGTCGTCGCGAGGAAGACGGCTGTCGAGAGGCCCCGGTCGGCGAGGTAGCGCTCGCCCGCCAAGGCCTCTCGTACGGCTTCGGGCGCGTCGGGCTTCAGACGCTCACAGCCTCGTCGAGCGCGCGGCGCGTGAGCACCCGTGCGAGGTGGCGCTTGTAGTCCGGCGTCGCGTTCAGGTCGCCCGGCGGGTCGGTCCCGTCCGCCGCGTGCTCGGCGGCGCCGGCGATCGCAGCGTCGTCGAGACCCGAGCCGCGCAGGGCGTCCTCGGCCGCGGTCGCCCGCAGCGGGGTCGCGCCCATATGAGTGAGCCCGACCCGGACGTCGTCGCAGGTGCCGTCGGGTGCGCGGCTCACGAGCGCGCACACGCCGACCATCGCCCAGTCCTCCGCCCGCCGCGTGAACTTCTGGTAGCCGAAGCCGTAGCCCTCGAGCGCGGGCAGGCGCACGTCCGTGATCACCTCGTCGTGCGCGAGCGCGGTGGTGAGGTAGTCCCGGAACAGCTCCGCCGCCGCAATCGTCCGCTCGCCGTTCGGGCCTCGGGCCCTGACCGACCCCTCGAGAGCCAGCAGCACCGTGGGGAGGTCCGACGCCGGGTCGCCGTGCGCCAGCGAGCCGCCGATCGTCCCGCGGTTTCTCACCTGCTGGTCCGCGATCTCGGACGCCGCGCGCGCCACCACGCCGAGCTCGGTGGCGTTCTCGAGTTCGGCGTGGCGGGTCATCGGGCCGATGCGCCAGCCGCCGTTGTCCTGCTGGATCCCGTGCAGGCCGGGGATCTTGCGGAGGTCGACCAGCACGGTCGGCGCCGCGAGCCGCACCTTCATGAGCGGCAGGAGCGAATGGCCGCCGGCCAGCAGCTTCGCGTCCTCGCCGTTCTCGTGGAGCATGCGGACGGCCTCCTCGACCGACTCTGGCGCCTCGTAGTCGAACGGTGCGGTGATCATGCGGCACCTCCTTCCGGCGGAACGGCCGGGCCGCTTCCGGCGCTGCCCTTGCCCTGCTCGTCGAGCGAGCGGCTCTGCTCGGTGTCGCGCGGGGCGGCGCTCGGGCGCCCGCCGTTGCCGGCCGCCTGAATCGCCTGCCACACGCGCATCGGCGTCATCGGCATGTCGAGCTCGGTGACGCCGAGCGGCCGCAGCGCGTCGAGCACCGCCGCCGCCACGGCCGGCGTCGCGGCGATCGTGCCCGCCTCGCCGATCCCCTTCACGCCGAGCGTGTTCACCGGTGAGGGCGTCTCCGTGCGGTCCGTCTCGAAGGGCGGCACCTCCGCCGCCGTGGGCAACGCGTAGTCCACGAACGTGCCGGTCACGAGCTGGCCGCCCTCGTCGTAGACCACCTGCTCGTAGAGAGCCTGGCCGATCGCGTGCACGATCCCGCCGTGGATCTGGCCGTCGATCAGCATCGGGTTGATCGCAGGGCCGCAGTCGTCCACCGCGAGGTAGCGCACCACCTGCACCTTCCCGGTCTCCGCATCGACCTCCACCACGCACGCGTGCGCGCCGAAGGGGAACACGAAGTTCTCCGGGTCGTAAAAGGCGCTCTCCTCGAGTCCCGGCTCGATGTCCGCCGGCAGCTCGTTCGGGGGGATGTGCGCCGCGCCCGAGATCTCCGCCATCGTCATCGAGCGGTCTGGCGAGCCGCGCACCTGGTACTTGCCGCCGCTCAACTCGATGTCCTCGGGCGCCGCCTCGAGCAGCGCCGCGCAGATGCGCTTCGCCTTGTCCTGCACCCGCTGCGCCGCGCGCACGATCGCCTCGCCGCCCACCGCCAGCGAGCGGGAGCCGTAGGTGTCCCAGCCCCAGGTGCCCTGGTCGGTGTCGCCGTGGTGCACATCCACGTTCTGCGGGTCGATCCCGAGTATGTCGCCCGCGATCTGGGCGAAACTCGTGTCGAGCCCCTGGCCGTGCGGCGAGGTGCCGGTGTAGACGATCGCCGAGCCGGTGGGCGTGACGCGCACGTTCGCGGACTCCCAGAACGCCGCCTGGAGGCCCACGCCCTGCGGCCCCACGGCGCGCGACGGGGCGAGCCCGCAGACCTCCACGTAGGTGGAGAAGCCCACGCCCCGCAGGACCCCCTCCCCGCGGAGCCGCGCCTGCTCCGCCCGGAACTCGTCGAGGTCGAAGTGCTCGAGCAGCCGGTCGAGCGAACCGTGGTAGTCGCCCGAGTCGTAAACGATTCCGAGCGCCGTCTCGAACGGGAACTCCTCCTTCGGGATGAAGTTCTTCCGCCGCAGCTCGAGGCGGTCCATCCCCAGATCGTCCGCGAGCCGGTCCATCGTCAGCTCGATCCAGTAGGTCGCCTCCGGGCGGCCCGCGCCGCGGACCGCGTCCGTGGCCATCTTGTTGGTGAACACGCCCGTGAAGTGCAGGTCGATGTTCGGGATGCGGTAGCACCCGCCCATCACCGGGAAGCCCAGCTCCGGGATGAACGGCGTGAGCAGGTGCTGGTAGGCGCCGAGGTCCGCGATGATCCGCACCTTCAGCGCCGTCAAGGTGCCGTCGCGCTTCGCGCCGAGCGTCACGTAGTTGACCTGATCGCGGCCGTGGTGGCTCGTGGTCATGTGCTCCGTGCGCGTCTCGACCCACTTCACCGGGCGCCCGAGCCGTTTGGCGAGCGCGAGCACCAGCGCCTCCTCGGCGTAGGTCTGGAGCTTCGCGCCGAAGCCGCCGCCCACGTCGGGCGCGATCACGCGCAGCTGGTCCTCCGGGATGCCGAGCATCCCCGAGAACACGAAGCGCGCGATGTGCGGGATCTGCGTGGTGGAGTAGAGCGTGAGCTTGTCGCCGCGCTGCTCTGCGATCGAGCAGCGCGGCTCGATCGGCGCGCCGGAGGTGCGGTGGTTAACGAAGCGGTGCTCGACGGTGACCTCGGCCTCCGCCATGCCGGCATCGACGTCGCCGCCCCCGATGGCCCACTCGTGAATCTTGTTCGTGCCGAACTCCTCCCACACGAGCGGAGAGCCCGCCTCGAGCGCGGCCTCGGGGTCCACGACCGCGGGCCGCGGCTCGTAGTCCACGATCACGTCCTCCGCCGCATCCACGGCGGCGTGCCGCGTGGTCGCCACGACGACCGCAACCGGGTCGCCCACGTGCTTCACCTGCCCCCGCTTCAGCGGCCAGTGCTCCGGCGTCTTGATCTCGACCCCGGGTGGCGCCCACACCATGGGCAGCGGACCGGCGAAGTCGCTCGCCATGTCCTCGCCCGTCAGGACGGCGATCACGCCGTCGCGCTCGCGCGCGGCCGACGTGTCGATGGAGGTGATCGCCGCGTGCGCCTCCGGTGAGCGCACGACCACCGCGTGGAGCATCCCCGGCAGGTTGATGTCCTCGGTGTAGCGCGCCCGGCCGGTGATCATCCGGGGGTCCTCCTTGCGCCGCATGGACGTGCCGACGGACGTGGTCATGCCGACACCACCTCTCCGACAGCCGCCTTCACCGCCTCGACGATGTTGTGGTAGCCGGTGCAGCGGCAGAGGTTGCCCTCGAGTCCGTGCCGGATCTCCTCGTCGCTCGGGTTGGGATTGCGGGCCAGCAGGTCGGCCGCCGCCATGATCATGCCCGGGGTGCAGAAGCCGCACTGAAGGCCGTGCTTGTCCATGAAGGCGGTTTGCAAGGGATGGAGCCCATCACCGGCGGAGAGGCCCTCGATCGTGGTGATCTCGGCGGCGTCCGCCTGGGCGGTCAGCAAGGTGCAGCTCTTCACCGCCTCGCCGTTCATGTGAACGGTGCAGGCGCCGCAGTTCGTGGTGTCGCAGCCGACGTGGGTGCCCGTCAGCCCCAGCTCGTCGCGCAGCCAGTGGACGAGCAGCAGACGCGCTTCCACGTCGGCCTCCCGCCGTTCGCCGTTGACGGTCAGGTCCACGTGCACGGTGGTGCTCATACGACTCCCCTCCGGGTCGTCTTCTCCTGCGCTCCTGATGCTAATGCGCGGCTATTGTGGGCCGCAATGCTCACGCGAAGCTTTGAATTCGAAGGGCACCGGCTCGTCTACGACGAGTACGGCAAGGGCGACAAGGTCGTGGTCCTGCTGCCGGGCCTCCTGTTCTCGCGCAAGATGCACCAGCCGCTCGCCGAGGAGCTGGCGGACGGGGGCCATCGCGTGCTCTCCCTGGACGTGCTCGGCCACGGCGACTCCGCCCGCCCGGAGGAGCTGTGGAACTACAACATGAGCATCTTCGGGCGCCAGGCGATCGCGCTGCTGGACCACGCCGGCGTCGACAAGGCGGTTGTCGGCGGGACCTCGCTCGGAGCGAACACGACACTCGAGGCGGCCGCCGCGGCGCCCGAGCGGGTCAGCGGGATGCTGATCGAGATGCCGGTGCTGGACAACGCCCTGCTCGGATGCGCGATCGCCTTCACGCCGCTGCTGGTGGGACTGACGTTCGGCGCTCCGGTCGCCCGGCTGATCGGAGCGGGCGCTCGGATGGTCCCGCGCGGCAGCTCTCACCTCGGAGACCTGGTGCTCGACTGGATGAGCCAGGACCCGAAGCCGTCGGCATCCGTGCTCCAGGGGCTCTTCTACGGCCGCGTCGCCCCGCCGCGAGACCAGCGGAAGCAGATGACCCAGCCGACGCTGGTCATCGGCCACTCCCGCGACCCGATCCACCCGTTCTCCGACTCCGACATGCTCGTCCGTGAGTTGCCGAACGCTCGGCTCGTGGAGGCGTCGTCGATCCTCGAGCTGCGGCTCACCCCGGAGCGGCTGACCGGCGAGATCCTGAGCTTCGTGGAGGAATGCTTCGAGCCCGCTCCGAAGAGCGGCGGGCGGCGCCGGACCGGCACTGGCACCCGTCGCGGCAGCACCACGCGACGCCGCTCGGCGTGAGCCGGCGGGCATTCGCAGTCGGGCTCACGCTCGTCGCGCTCGGGGGGTGCGGCAACGGAGGCGGCGGCGAGGACGGCAACGGTGGAGGCGCCGGAGGCGGGGCCGAGGTCTTCCCCGCCGGCGGCAGCGTGCCCGACGACAGCGGGGTCCCGCTGGAGCAGGCAGCCCGCGCCGCAGGCTGCGTGCTGAAGACGACGCCCTCACGCGGCGAGGCGGACCGCCAGCACACCACGTCACCCGACGAGACGGTCCGCTACCGCGGCAACCCGCCCACGCTGGGGTCCCACGCGGCGCAGGCGGCCGGGGACGGGCTCTATCAGCAGGCGCCGCCCGACGAGTCGCTCGTCCACACGATGGAGCACGGACGCGTGATCATCTGGGCGAAGCCGAGCCTGCCCGCGAAGGCGCGGAAGACGCTGCGAGCGCTATTCGAGGAGGACGACCACCAGCTGGTAGTCACGCCGCGGGCGACCATGCCGTACGAGGTGGCCGAGACCGCCTGGAACGGCGACCCGCAGCCCGGCGGCACCGGCCGCACGCTCGGCTGCCCGAAGTGGAACGACGAGGTCGTGGACGCCCTGCGCGCCTTCCGTGACGAGCACCGCGGCCGCGGGCCAGAGCCGATTCCGTAAAACGCTCTACTACCCTTCGCCGCCGTGTCGCACAGGCGGGACCAGAAGGAGAGGCTGCGCCGCGAACGTGAGGAGCGCGAGCGCCAGAAGCGCGACGCCGAGAAGCGCAAGAAGATGCTCGGCTACGGCCTCGGCGGCGCGCTTGCGGTTGCCGCGCTGGTCGTCGTGGTCCTGCTCGCCACGGGCGGCGGCGGGGGCTCGGATGCGGCGGCGGCCGAGGTGTTCCCCGAGGGCGGCAGCTTCCCGGAGCAGACGCAGTTCGAGACCCAGCCCGCGGCGGAGGCCGCAGGCTGCCGGCTGCGCAGCGTCAAGGGCAGCGGCAGCGCCGACCACACCACCTCGCTTGACGAGCGCGTCAAGTACAACACCAACCCGCCGACGACCGGCCGCCACTACGAGATCCCCGCCGAGGACGGCATCTACGGCGACGCGCCGCCGGACGAGGCGCTCGTCCACGGCCTCGAGCACGGTCGCGTGATCATCTGGGTGAAGCCGAGCCTGCCCGAGGAGCAGCGCGCCGACATCCGCGCGCTGGTGGACGACGACTCGTACCAGATGTTCCTAGTCCCGCGGCGGAACATGCCGTACGCCGTGGCCGCGACAGCCTGGAACGCCGACCCCGCGCCGGGCGGCACCGGGCGGATGCTGCTCTGCGATGAGGTCAACGACAAGACGTTCGACGCGCTCGCCGCCTTCCGCGACGAGCACCGCTCGCAGGGTCCCGAGCCCATCCCCTAAGCACCTGCCTGGGCAATTCCCCCTGCAATCCGTGCATTTGCACGATTTCGTGCGGAGCCGCAACAGGCCGGCTGCGAGCGTGTTCCGATCATCGTGAAGCTGCTCGCCTCAGCAGCGGCGCTCGTCTGCGTCCTGATTCTCGTCCCCTCCGCCTTGGGCGCAACCGCCGCCGACTTCGAGGTCCGCGCGCCGGACCGGGCGCGGGGGCAGGTCACCGCGCCGAAGCCGTTCAGCCTCGCCGGCCTGCGCTGGCGCGGGCACGCGACGCCCGACGTGGAGGTCCGCGTGCGGCGCTCCGGCGGCGGATGGAGCGCCTGGCGGCACCTGGGCGTGCACGGGCGCGGCGGCTCGGACCCGGCCTGGGTGGGTCGCGCGACGACGCTCCAGTACAGGCTCGACCGACGCGTGCCCGGACTGCGCGTGCACTTCGTGGCGGTGGCCAGGAGGAGCTTGCGCGCGCGGGCGAGCCAGACCGCCGCCACCCCCTTCCCGTACGTGACGCGTGAAGGGTGGGGCGCCGACGGCTGCCTGCCGCGCGAGGGCCCGATCTACGGCGAGGTGAAGGCCGTGCACGTACACCACACGGTCTCGCTGAACGACTACACGCCGGCCGAGGCGCCGCAGATGGTGCTCGCCATCTGCCGCTACCACCGCAACTCGAACGGGTGGAACGACATCGGTTACAACGCGCTCGTCGACAAGTACGGGACGATCTACGAGGGCCGGGCGGGTGGGCTCGACCGTGCTGTCGTGGGCGCGCAGGCTCAGGGCTTCAACTCCCAGACGGCCGGCATCGCCAACATCGGCGACTACACGAGCACCGCGGCGAGCCACGAGTCCCTCGCGGCCACGGCCACCTACATCCGCTGGAAGCTCGGCGTGCACGGGCAGCCGCTGTCCGGGCCGGTGTCGGTTCGGAGCGCGGGCGGGTCCGCCAGCCGCTACCCCGCGGGCACCGACGTGACGCTCGAGCGTGTTATCGGGCACCGCGACACCGGCAGGACAGCGTGCCCCGGCGACGCGCTCTACGCCCAGCTTCCGGAGATCCGGGCGATGGTCGAGTCGGGCGCGCCGTTCACGCCGGTCTCGACCGCCCATGTGAGCGCAGCGCTTGCGGACACGCGCCTGGACTACGGCGAGCTCACGCCGGTCACCGGCTTCCTGGCCGCCCCCGACGGCAGCCCGATGGCGGGGCAGGGAGTCGAGGTCCAAACGAACAGCGAGAACCGCTGGCGGACCGCCCGTCGCCTCACGACGGGAGCCGACGGCTCCTTCGTCACGGAGTTGAAGCCGTCCAAGCGCATGTACGTGCGCGTCCGCTACCCGGGCAGCGCCGATGTGCCCGGAGGCCAGTCGCCCCGGCTGCTGCTGCGCCTGCGCCCGGTCCTGAGCTTCGACAGGCCGCCCCGCCGGGCCGAGAGGGGTCGCAGGGTGTCGGTTCGGGGCAGCGTGGGTCCGCGCAAGCGTGTGGTGCACGTAGTCTTCCAGCAGTCCGTGCGAGGGCGCTGGCGCAAGGTCGGCACGCGCGCCGCGCGGACGCGCCAGGGGCGCTTCGTCACCTCCTTCACGCCCGCCTTCCGCGCGCGCTACCGCTACTACGCCGTCGCGAAGACGGACCTGGACACGGACCGCGGCGTATCGACGATCCATCCCCTGAGAGTGCGCTGATCACCAACCCTGCTTGAGGTCCTCGCTGTAGAGGCCGTGCCCCGTGGCGAGCATCCGGGCGGTCCTGGCGAGGATGCGCAGGTCGAGCCACAGCGAGCGGTGCTCCACGTACCAGACGTCGAGCTCGATGCGCTCGGGCCACGACAGCGAGGTGCGGCCGTTCACCTGCGCCCAGCCGGTGATCCCCGGCTTGACCTCGAGCCGGCGCAGCTGGCGCTCCGTGTAGCGGTCCACCTGCTCCTGCACCGTCGGGCGCGGCCCGACGATCGCCATCTCGCCCTTCAGCACGTTGACGAGGTTCGGCAGCTCGTCGAGCGAGAAGCGGCGCAGCAGTCGTCCGATGCGCGTGATGCGCGGGTCCCCCTCGATTACGTAGATGCCGTCGCCCATGGTCTCGGCGCCGGGCACCATGGTCCGAAGCTTCCACAGGTCGAACGGCTGGCCCCCGTGGCCCACCCGCCGCTGCCGGTAGAACACCGGGCCGCGGCTCTCGACCCTGATCGCGATGGCCGCCAGCGCGAGCAGCGGCGAAGCGATCGCGAGCAGCAGCGCAGCCAGCGCCGCGTCCAGCGGGCGGGTCAACGCCGGTTACCGTTCCCCGGCACCGGAAACCAATGGCTGCGCACCGGGCACCGCCCGGTGCTTGCCCGAAACCAATGGCTGCGCACCGGGCACCGCCCGGTGCTTGCCCACCACATGCGAATCCTGTACCTGCATCAGTTCTTCATCACCCGCGCTGGCGTGGGCGGCACGCGCTCGTACGAGTTCGCGCGCCGCTTCGTGGAGCGCGGCCACGCCGTGCGGATGGTAACCGCCCAGGGGGCCGGGGCCGGGCCGCGAAGCGTGGACGGGATCGAGGTGGTGGGCGTGCGCGGCGCCTACTCGGAGTACATGCGGGCCACCACGATGTCGGACGCGCGCCGGATGGCGGCCTTCGCCCGCTTCGCCGCGGCCGCGACGCTGGCGGCCCTCCGCGGACCGCGCCCGGACGTGGTCTACGCCACCTCGCCGCCGCTCACGATGGCGCTGCCCGCGCTGGCCGCGAGGCTGCGCTGGCGCGCGCCACTCGTGTTCGAGGTGCGCGACCTGTGGCCGGAGGCGCCCATCCAGATGGGCGCGCTTCGCAACCCGCTCGCCCGGCGGCTCGCGCGGGCGCTCGAGCGCTTCGTGTACGCCCGCAGCACCCGCGTGGTCGCGCTCTCCCCGGGCATCCGGGCGGCGCTGCCGCCCGACAGGTCCGTGCTGATCCCGAACGCCGCCGACCTCGACCTGTTCACCCCCGCATCGCCGCCTGACGAATTCCTGGTGAGCTACTTCGGGACGCTCGGCGAAGCCAACGACGTGACCGCCGCGGTGGAGGCCGCCCGGCTGCTGCCGGACATGCGCTTCGTGATCATGGGCGATGGCAAGCGGCGCGACGAGCTCGAGCGCAGCGCGCCGCCGAACGTGGATTTCCGCAGCGGCACGAAGGAGGAGGTGGCGCGTCTGGCCGCCGAGTCGAGCGTTTGCCTCACGCTCTTCAAGGACGTGCCGGTGCTGGCGACGAACTCGCCGAACAAGCTGTTCGACACGTTCGCCGCGGGCCGGCCGGCCATCGTGAATATGGACGGTTGGATGCGCGAGCTCGTGGAGCGAAACGAGGCCGGCGCGTACGTGCGCCCCGGCGACGCCGATGAGCTCGCCGAGAGGCTCGCCTGGCTGCGCGACAACCCGGAGGTCGCCGAGCGGATGGGCCGCAACGCCCGCGCGCTCGCCGAGCGCGAGTTCGCCCGCGACGAGCTGGCCGCCCGCGCGCTCGCGGTGCTCGAGGAGGCGGCGGGCTGACCGAGCTCTCTTACTGCGTGGTGAACACGAACGGGCGCGAGTTCCTGCTCGACTGCCTCGCCGCGATCGAGCGGACCCACCCGGTCGGCGTGGACCACGAGCTGGTCGTGCTCGACAACGCCTCCACCGACGGCTCGGCGGATGCGGTGCGCGAGCGCTACCCGCACGCGCGGCTGTTCGCGCTCGAGCGCAGAACCGGCAAGGCCGACAACGACTCGCTGCTCCTGAAGGAGGCGCGCGGGCGCTACTGCCTCCTGCTGAACGAGGACTCGGAGCTGTGCGAGGGCGCGGCCCGGGCGCTGCTCGACGCGCTTGACGCCGACCCGCGCGCCGCCGCGGCGGGCGCGCAGCTCCTCACGAGCGGCGGTGAGCCCACCGCGTGCGCCTGGAGGCTTCCAGACATCAAGTGGGCGCTCGCCGCGGCGGTCTTCATGCACGAGCGCGTGGCGGTCGAGAGCACCGGCACAGGCGTGCGCGAGGTGGGCTGGGTGCAGTCGAGCGCGATGCTCGTGCGGCGCGAGGCGGCCGAGGAGGTGGGCTGGTTCGACGGCGACTTCTTCGTGTACTCGGACGAGACGGACTTCTGCAAGCGCCTGCGCGACGCCGGCTGGCGAATCCTGTTCGCCGTGGATGCCCGGGCGGTTCACCACGACCAGCTCAGCAGCGACCGCCCCGCGATGAGGCGGCGGATAGTGGAGTTCCACCGCAACCGCGACCTCTACTTCCGGAAGCACGGCCTGACGCTCACCCGGCTGGTGTGGAGGGCGTGCTGGACGTGGGCGTATCTCGTGCGCGCGGTCGCGGCGGCGGTGCTCCCTGGACGGGACGCGCGCCGCTACCTGACACACGCGCGGCAAGAGCTTCTGCCCGGCCGCGGCGAGGGAATCCGCGAGGCCGCGGAGGCCTACAACCGCGGGTTGGCGAATAACGTCCCCGCACGCCATGGAGCACGCTGACACCGCCCAACTGGCCGCCCTGGGCGGAGCGCTCGGGGCCATCCTCGTGCTGCTCGCGCGGGGTCGCGCCGCGCGGATCGCCCTGCTTGGCGGACTGGTGCTGCTCGGCGCAGCCGAGCTCGGGCTGGCGTGGGCGCTCGGCGGCGGGCCGCTCGACCGGCTGAGCGGCGCGTCCGGCGCGGTCGCAGTCGCCCTCGGCGCGTTCGCCCTCGCCGCGGCCGCGGCGCTGTTCGTGCGGCGGCCGGCACTCGTCCCGCTCGCGGTGCTGGTGGCGGCGCCGCTCCGCCCGCCGCTGTCGTTCGACAGCACCAGCACCTTCCTGGTCAGCATCGCCGACGACGGCCGCCTGGGTCGGCTGCTGCCGCTCTACTTCGTGCTGGCCGCGGCGGCGACGGCGTTGGGCTGGCGCACGTTGCGCGCCCGCGAGGTGCGCGCGCTGCCGGGCGCGGTGGCCCTGCCGGCCGCTCTCTTCCTCGCGTTCGCCTGCTGCTCGCTCCTGTGGGCGGACGACGTGGAGGCGGGCGCGAACATGCTGCTCTTCTTCACGCTGCCGTTCGTGGCGCTCGTGGCCACCGTCGCGCGCGCGGAGTTCCCGGACTGGGCGCCCCGCGCGCTCGCCGCGACGGCGCTCGCGCTCGCCTCCGTGTTCGCCGCGGTGGGGCTCTGGCAGGCCGCCACGCACGAGCTGTTCTTCTACGCGCCGAACCTCACGACCTCGAACGCGAACACGGATTACTTCCGCGTGACCTCGCTCTTCGGCGACCCGAGCCTGTACGGCCGCCACGTGGTGCTCGGGATCGGCGTGGCGCTCGCCCTCCTGGCCACCCGCAGCTGGCGCACCTGGCCGCTGATCGGGCTGCTCGCCTTGATGTGGGCGGGCCTCCTGTTCTCGTACTCGCAGTCGAGCATGGCGGCGCTGCTCGTGATCACGCTCGCCCTCGCGGTCGCCACGGGCGACCGGCGCGTTCGCCGAGCCGTTGCGCTCCTCGCGCTCGCGGCCGTGGTGGCAGCCGGCGGCTACGTGGCGGTGCAGATGGCCGACGGACGCTCGCTGAACAGGATCACGAGCGACCGCACCGAACGCGTGGAGGACGCCGTGCGAGTGATCGAGGAGCATCCCATCGTGGGTGTCGGCATCGGCGGGCAGCCGCGCGCGAGCCGCCGAATCGTGGGGAGCGACCGGCCGACGCCGAACTTCGTGTCGCACACCACGCCCCTCACGGTGTTCGCCGAGCTGGGCCTCGTGGGGCTGCTCCTGTACGCCTGGCTGCTCGTGGGCGGCATGAGGCTGATCCTCCAGCTCAGGCGCCGGAACGAGCCGCTCGCGCTCGCGCTCGGCGCCGCGCTGGTCGGGCTGTTCGTACACGCGCTCTTCTACAGCGGGTTCCTCGAGGACCCGCTCACCTGGCTGGTGCTGTCGATCACCGCCGCCTACTGCATCGGAGTCCCTAGGCCGCGGCGCTCGAGGGCCGCGGCGTGAGCGAGCGCGCGGCCTGGATCCTCACCGGGATCCTGTTCGGGCTGGTGGCCATCACGCTTCCCGAGCTCGGCTCGGACCCCTGGCGCTTCCGGCCGGGGCCGATCGACGCAGATGGACCACTCGCCCCGCTCGTCCGCGCGGCGGGCGAGGAGCACGACGTGGGCGTGGCCAGGTCGGCCACGTTCCTGGCCGCGCTCCTGTGCGGCGCGTTCGCCGTCTACCTGCTCGGGCGCCGTCCGCACACACTGCCACGCTGGACGGGGATCGCGCTCGTGCTGGCCGTGGGCGTCCTGCTCGCCGCCCCGCTCACGCTCCTGCAGCTCGGCCTTCGCGACTCCACCGCGCCCTGGTTCTTCACGAACGACTCGACCTACCAGGCGGAGCTCGGCGGCGAGCTGCTGCAGGACCTCGACAACCCGTACGGGCACGACTACCGCGAGTCAGGGCTCGAGCGCTTCTACACGCGCGACGGCACGGTCTCTGAGCGCGTGCGCGAGCGCGAGGTCGCGCTCGAGCACTTCGCCTACTTCCCCGGCGTGCCCGTGACCACGGCCGTGTGGCGAGTCCTGCCTGACCCGTTCGACGACATACGCCTGCTGATCCTGCTGTGCACGCTTGCGATGCTGCCTGCGGCGCTCCTGTTCCGTGCTCCGATCGGGTGGCGGCTCGCTCTCGGCGCGGTGCTCGTGTGCAACCCGATCCTCGTGCGGTCGGCCTGGTTCGGGCAGAACGACGCACCGAGTCTCCTCCTGCTCGTGCTGGCGTTCGCGCTCGTCACACGCCGGCGCTTCGTCTGGGCGGCTGCCGCGCTCGCCGGGGCGGTGCTGCTGAAGCAGTTCGCCGTCGTAGCGCTCCCCTTCATGGCCCTGATGATTCCGCGCGAGCACTGGAAAAGCGCGGGCCTCGCCTTCGGCGGGGTCCTAGCCGCGGGCATCCTCCCGTTCTTCGTAGCCGACCCCGTCGCATTCTGGGACGACACGGTCAAGTACGGTGCGGGCACGTACAGGATCGTGGGCTACGGGCTGTCGTCGATCCTCGTGGAACTGGGGGTACTGGAGGACCGCGAGGGCTCCTACCCGTTCGTGATCATCGCGCTGCTCACCTGGCTGCCGCTCACCGTATGGCTGCTCCTGGTCCAGCGCCGGAGCGGTCGGCTGTGGGTGGGCGCGGCGGCCTTCGCGATCTCGATCCTGTGGCTCATGTTCATCGGCCGCACCTTCAACAACTACTACCTCGTGTGGCCGATGACGGGGGCGATCGCGGCCGGCCTGATCGCGTTAGGGTCGCCCCGTGCTCCTGCACGACGGTGATCCCGACCGCCGGGTGGTCCTGCTTCCCGGGGCCCGCTACCTGAGCCA
>DASQTS010000126.1:0-4208 GCA_035641775.1 Thermoleophilaceae bacterium | reverse complement strand
CGACCTGGCCCCAGCCGATGAAAAGGCCGGCATCAGCCATGGGATCCTCCTTGGGTCGGGATTTTGCGCGAGCCTAACCGCTCAGCAGCCGAGCGCGCGAGCGATCACCATCTGCTGGACCTCGTCGGTGCCCTCGCCGATTGTGAGGATCTTGGCGTCGCGGTAGAAGCGGCACACCGGGTACTCCTCGATGTAGCCGTAGCCGCCGTGGATCTGCACGGCCTCCTCGGTGGCCCGCACCGCGAGCCGGCCGGTCTTGAGCTTCGCCTGCGCGGCCGTGAGCGAGAAGCTGCGGCCGAGGTCCTTCTCCATCGCGGCCTTGTAGGTGAGCAGGCGCGCGGCCTCGATTTCCGTGGAGAGGTCGGCGAGCTTCGCCTGAATCGCCTGGTACTTCGAGATCGGCTGCCCGAACGCGATGCGCTCCTTCGCGTAGGCGAGCGCCTCGTCGAGCGCGCCCTGCGCCAGGCCCACACCCATCGCGGACACGCCGATCCGCCCGCCGTCGAGCGTCTGGAGGAACTGCTTGAAGCCCTGCCCGCGGGGGCCGACGAGGTTGTCCTCGGGCACGCGGCAGTCCTCGAAGGTCAGCGGCCGCGTGTCGGACGCGTTCCAGCCCATTTTGCGGTACGGCTCGCCGATCTCGTAGCCGGGCGTGCCGTTCGCAACGAGCAGGTTCGAGACCTCCCCGTCGCCGGTGCGCGCGGTGATCGTGACGAACCCGGATATGTCCGTGCCGCTGTTGGTGATGAACTGCTTCGCGCCGTTCACGACCCACTCGTCGCCGTCGAGCTCCGCCCGCGTGCGCGTGTTCCCGGCGTCCGAGCCCGCCTCCGGCTCGGTGAGCCCGAACGCCCCGAGCCGCTCGCCGGAGCAGAGCCGCGGCATCCACGCCGACTTCAGCTCGTCCGAGCCGAACGCGTATAGCGGCCAGGTGCCGAGCGAGGTGTGCGCCGCCACGGTGATGGCCACGCTCGAGTCCACGCGCGCGAGCTCCTCGATCGCGAGCGCGTAGCTGAGGTTGTCGGCTCCGCCGCCGCCGTACTCCTCGGGATAGGGGATGCCCATGAGCCCCAGCTCGCCGAGCTTGGCGACCAGCTCGTAGGGGAAGCGCTTCTCCCGGTCGAGCTCCTCGGCCACGGGGCGCACCTCGCCGTCGGCGAAGTCGCGCACCAGCCGGCGGATCTGGCTCTGCTCCTCGGTCAGGTCGAACTGCATGCGGGCGCGGATGCTATTGGCGCGCCGGGAGCGGCCACCAGTTCCGTCCGCCCTCCGCATCAGGCTCGGGTTCGTGCCTGAGCTCTCCGCCGTCGCCACTGCATCGTCAGCCCGCTTCGCGCTCCCGTCCGACCGGCACTATCTCGCCGGCCGTCACGTCTGGGCGCAGATCGAGAACGGCATCGCCACCGTGGGTGTCACCGCCCCGCTCGGCGAGGTGCTCTGGTACACGCCCGAGATCGAGTACTGGGCCGTGGACCGCGTAGAGGTGGGCGAGACGCTCGCCACCGTGCAGGGCCGGTCGAGTCGCACGGTCGCGGTGGGCTCGCCCGTGCGCGGGACGCTCGTCGAGCTGAACCCGCTCCTGGGGCGCGCGCCTCACGCGCTGCTCGCGCAGCCCTACGGGCGGGGTTGGGTGGCGCGCATCTCGGCGGAGCGCTGGGAGCGCGACGAGGCTGCGATGGTCACCGCCCGCGCGTACCGGAAGATCCTCGACTCGGACCTGTCACTGGGGCGAGAGTTCTGCTTCGGCGGCGCGCTCCTGGCGCCCCGTCAGGCGGCCCCCTAGGCGCGCTCCACGCGCGCGCTCACAACCTGATCCTGGTCGTTGAAGCGGTACACCCAGCGCGACTGGGTGTCGGCGAGGCGGCCCTGGTCGATCGTCCGGACCCAGCCGTTCACGACCACAGTGTCGCCCTCTTCGACGATCGAGTAGGCGCCCGCCCGCATCTGCAGGCCACCCTCCTCGAAGTCGGACCAGAACCTGCGGAGCGCGTCGTGCCCGCGGATCTCCTCGCCGTGGGCCACGTGCGGCTCGAAGACGACGTCCTCGACGGAATTGGCCAGCAGCTCCTCGGCGACGCGGGAGAGATCTTCCGTCTCCATTAGGTCGAATAGTCGTCTGATCAGCGCTATGCGCGGCGAGTCCAATCGCCACCTCCGACCGTGAGGTAGCTGGAATCTGCCATACCCAAAGCGTGTACACAAGTGGGATCAGACAGGCGCGGGCGCGCGCTCGCGCGGCTTGACCGTCGCCACGGCCACGCCCGCGATCACGACGGCCACTCCGAGCAGCTGAACCGACGACGGGGCTTCGGATAGCAGCACCGCTCCGAGGAAGACCGTGCTCACCGGCTGGAGCATCAGGGCGATCGACGTGAGCAGCGCGGGGAGGCGCGGGAGCGAGACCGAGATGAGCAGCCAACCGAGCACCTGAGAGGACAGGGCGAGCAGCACGAGCCAGGCCTGCGACTCGAGCCCCGGGACCCAGTCGAGGTCGCCCACGGCCAGGCCGCCGATCGCGGAGAAGACCGCGCCGCTGAGAGTGGCGTCGAACAGCGGCCCTGCCGGCCGGCGAATATCCGCGTTGCCGTGCCGGAGGACCAGGATGAAGAGCGCATAGGTGATCGCCGTGAGCACGCCGAATACGACGCCGAGCACGGGGTCATCGCCGTACGCGCCGCCGCCCACGACGCCAGAGATGAGGACGACGCCGCCGAAGACCACTGGAATCGCGCCGATCGAGCGCCCATCCGGCCGCTCGCCGAGCACCGCCCAGGCGAGCACGCCCACGAGCACCACCTGCGTGTTGCCGAGCACCGTCGCAAGGCCCGCGCCGACGGCCTCGATCGAGTGGTGCCAGAAGGTGAGGTCGGCGGCGAACAGAACGCCGGCGCCCCAGGCTAGCGCGCGTTCACGGAGCGGACGCGGCCCGTAGCGGCGGCCCTCGACCCACGCGAGCAGCCCGAGTGCCGGCAGCGCGTACGCGCAGCGGAAGAACGCCGCGGTGGACGGCGAGACCTCGGCGAGACGGACGAGGATCGCCGAGAAGGCGATCACGAGAGCGCCGAGCACGCCGGCGAGTACGGGCCGGTCAGTCACGGCGACCGAGACTAGCCGCGGGTATGGTGCCGCCCGGTGGACCGCGACACCGTGCTCTGGACTCTCGTCGTCTTCTTCGGCGCCTCGGTCCTGTTCGCCGCCGTGCGTGACGCGACCAAGGACGAGGGGACGGGGGTCGCGCTACTCGCGCAGCTGGGCGTTGGCGCGCTGCTCGTCGGGGCGATCGTCGTGTTCGTCAGGCGCCGCCGGTGACGCGCTGGGTCGTCGACGGGATGAACGTCATCGGCTCGCGTCCCACCGGGTGGTGGCGCGACCGGCCGCGCGCGATGCGGGAGCTCGCGCAGGAGCTGGAGGCGTTCGCCGCCGCGACCGGGGAGGAGGTGACCGTCGTGTTCGACGGGAGGCCGTTCGAGCTGGAGACGGACGACCGCGTCGACGTGCTGTTCGCGACCCGGCGCGGGCGGAACGCCGCCGACGACGACATCGCGGAGCTGGTCGAGGGCGACGCCGACCCCGGCTCGCTCTCAGTCGTGACCTCGGACCGCGACCTGGCGTGCCGCGTCCGCGACGGGGGCGCCGCCGTTCTCGGCGCCGGCGAGTTCCGCCGCCGGCTCGACGGCTAGCCGCTCCTCGACGACCGCGCGGCAGCCGCGCCCGGGCACGACCGTGACGTGCCGGATCACGCCGCGCTCCGGCTTCGCGTCCGGCGCCCGCAGGCGCACCCTCCTCAGCACCTCGCGCAGCACCGTCCGCATCTCGACCTGCGCGAAGGAGGCGCCGATGCAGCGGCGGATGCCGCCGCCGAACGGGATCCACGCGTATGCCTCGGCTCCTCCCTCGATGAAGCGCTCCGGCCTGAACTCGTCGGGCGATTCGTAGAGGTCCGGGCGCTTATGCAGCACGGCGATCGCGGGCAGGACGAGCGTGCCCGCCGGCAGCCGCCAGCCCGCCACCTCGGCGTCGTGAGTGAGCTTGCGCGCGACGTCCACGACCACGGGGCGCACGCGCAGCGTCTCCTTCACGACGGCGTCCACGTACTCGTCGTCGTCTAGCCACTCGGCAAGCCGCTCGAGCACGCGCGGCGTGCGCAGAAGGCGCTCGAACGCCCAGGACAGGCCGGTGGCGGTGGTCTCGTGACCGGCGGTGAGGAG
>DASQTS010000125.1:0-8683 GCA_035641775.1 Thermoleophilaceae bacterium | reverse complement strand
CAGAAGATGGCGTCCGGCGCAGAGCTGATTCGCAAGATCAAGGAGCAGATCCATGAGGTGGACCCGAAGGACGTCCACGAGCTCCAGCAGAACGGCAACGGTGCCGTGATCGTCGACGTGCGCGAGCAGCACGAGTTCGAGCAGTCGCACGTGCCCGGCGCGGTGCACGTGCCGCGCGGCCATCTCGAGTCGCGCATCGAGGGTGCCGTCGGCGACCGCTCGAAGCGCGTGATCCTCTACTGCGCCTCGGGCAGCCGCTCCGCCCTCGCCGCCCACACGCTCCAGGAGCACCTCGGGTACGAGGACGTCGCCTCCATGCGCGGCGGCATCACGCTTTGGAAGGACCGCGGCTACGACGTGGACGTCCCGGTGTCCCTCAGCCCCGAGCAGCGCGAGCGCTACTCGCGGCACCTGCTCGTGCCCGAGGTGGGCCTCGAGGGCCAGCTCAAGCTGCTCGACGCGAAGGTGCTGCTGCTCGGCGCGGGCGGGCTCGGCTCACCGGCCGCGCTCTACCTCGCCGCGGCGGGCGTGGGCACGATCGGAATCGTCGACAACGACGTCGTCGACCTGTCGAACCTCCAGCGCCAAGTCGCGCATTCCAACGACCGCATCGGCATGCCGAAGGTCGACTCCGCCGAGATCTCGATCCACGAGATCAACCCGGACGTGAAGGTCGAGAAGCACGAGGTGCGCCTCGGACCGGACAACATCATGGAGATCATCGAGGGCTACGACGTGGTCGTCGACGGCCTCGACAACTTTCCCACGCGCTACCTGCTGAACGACGCGAGCGTGCGGCTGCAGATCCCGGTGGTGTCGGCCTCGATCCTTGGCTTCGAGGGCCAGCTCTCGGTCTTCCACCCGTACGAGGGCCCGTGCTACCGCTGCCTCTACCCGACGCCGCCACCGGCCGAGCTGGCGCCGTCGTGCGGCGCCGCCGGTGTGCTCGGGGTGCTGCCGGGCGTGATGGGGCTGCTCCAGTCGGTTGAGGTCATCAAACTGATCACCGGCTCTGGCGACACGATGGCAGGCCGCCTCCTGCTCTACGACGCGCTCGGCACGACGTTCACCGAGCTCAAGGTCCGCCGCGACCCCGACTGCCCGATCTGCTCACGCGACCCGGGCGAGATCTCCGACGAGGAGATGGGCGTCTTCCCGGACTACGAGGCGTTCTGCGCGGGCGCTGGCTGAGGATGCGAAGCATCCGGTATCGGGCGCCCGGAGGGCGACCGATGTCATCAGATCTGCGGGCAGGATGCCCGCAGGGGCTATAACTCGCGCTTCATGGCGACGGTCAAGATCCCCCCGGTGCTCCGGGGCTCGGTTGGCGGTGAGAAGGAGGTGCAGGCGTCCGGCGGGAATGTCGGCGAGGTCCTGCGCTCGCTCGCCGAGGCGCACCCCGCCACCGAGTCGCAGCTGTTCTCCGAGGACGGCGAGCTGAACCGCTACGTCAACGTCTACCTGAACGACGAGGACGTCCGGGTGCTCGACGGCCTCGACACGGGTGTGTCCGACGGCGACACGGTCGTGATCCTGCCGGCGATGGCCGGCGGCGGCCGCTGAGGGTCCGGCTCGCCGAACGGCGGGACCAGCCCGCGTGGGCGCGGATGTGGGACGAGTCTGCTCGCGCCGCGTTCACGGAGCTCCTCCCGCCCGACCACGACTTCCCGCCCGTAGAACCCGAGCGCTGGTACGCGCTGATCGAGGATGGCACTGTGTCCATGCTCCTCGCGGAGGAGAACGGCGAGATCGTCGGCTCCAGCGCGTGCGGTGAGAGTCGCGACGAGGACGCCGGCCCCGCGACCGGCGAGATCCGGAGCTTCTTCGTCGCAGCCGGTCACTGGCGCAAGGGCATCGGCAGAGCGATGATGGCGGTCGTCCTCGATTCGCTGCGCCGCCGGGAATGCGCGGAGGCGACGGTGTGGTCCTTGGCCGCAAACGAGCGCGCAAACGCGTTCTATGAGGCGCACGGCTTCCGGCGCGACGGCGCGGAGAAGCGCGAGGATGTCTGGGCGGGACTGCTGGAGCAACGCTTCCGCCGTAGCCTCTGAGCGCGATGCGAATCGAGAACCTGGAGCGCGTGGACGCGTTCACCACGAAGGACGGCTCCGAGATCCGCGAGCTTGCCGGGATCCCGACGGGCAATGCGGAGAAGCAGAGCCTGGCCGAGGCGACCGTGCCCGCCGGCGCCGAGACCGAGGAGCACTACCACGCCGTGACTGAGGAGATTTACTTCTTCACGAGCGGAAGCGGCCGGATGCGCCTGGGCGACGACGAGTGCGAGGTGGCCGCGGGCGACACGGTGGTGATCCCGCCCGGCACCCGCCACAAGCTCTGGAACACCGGCACCGACTCCCTGAAGCTCCTCTGCTGCTGCGCACCGCCGTACTCGCATGACGACACGTATCTGACCTCCTGATGAGCGTCAGGGCGCGGCAGACCGGCGCTCGGGCCCTCGCCGGCGCGGCGTCGCTCCTGCTGGTCCTCGCCCTCGTGGCCGGCTACGCGAGGCACGCCGCTTTCGACTCCGACCAGTTCTCGAACCGGGCCACCGCGGCGCTGCGGGACGACAGCGTGCGGGCCCTGCTCGCCAAGAGGATCACCGACGACGTGGTCCTCGAGAAGCAGGCGGACCTCATCACCGCGCGGCCGATCATCGAGTCCGTCGCATCCGGGGTCGTCGGGAGCAGCGCCTTCACCGGGCTCTTCAGGGCCGCCGTGCGCGATGTCCACCGCGCCGTCTTCGATCGAGACCGCGACACGGTGACGCTCGCCGTCGCCGATGTCGGGACGTTGCTCGGGACCGCGCTCCAGCAGCTGCGGCCCGCGCTTGCGTCCAAGGTCGAATCGACCGGCAGGGCCGAAGTGCTCAGGCGCGACATCGGCGCTGTCACAGGCGACCTCGCGCGGATCGCCGACAAAGTGCGCCTGCTGTACGTGATCCTGCTCGTCCTCTCGATCCTGCTCGCAGCGGCGGCCCTGGCGATCGCCCCGGACCGGCGTCGCACCGTCGTCGAACTGGGCGTTGCTGTCGCCGCGGGAGGCGTTGTCCTGGTCGTCGCCTATTCCGTCGTGCGCTCACTGGCCCTCGATTCGCTCGAGGAGCCGCAGGACCGGGCGGCGGCGGGCGGGGTCTGGGACGCGTACCTCGGCGACCTGAGGACGGCAAGCCTGATCCTTGCCGGCTCCGGCGCTGTGATCGCTGCGTCGGCGGCATCCATGCTGAAGCCCGTCGACCTCGGCCCGCCGCTCCGACGGGCGGCTGCATGGATCACGACGGACCCGACCCGCCCGGCGCTTCGTGTCGTCAGGGCCGTCGTCCTGGTGGGCGTCGGGCTGTTGGTGATCGTTGCCCGCGAGGCGGTCATCACCCTGCTGTTCACTCTCATCGGCGTCTACCTGATCTACGAGGGGGTGAGCGCGATCCTCCGGCTCGTCTACCGCGCGCCGGCCGGCGAGCCTCGCGCCCCGGCCGCGCGGCGCGCGAGAGGGCGCCCGGTTGTGGTTCCGCTGCTCGCGGCGACGCTGATCGCGGCCGCGATCGCCGCCTTCCTCGGCTCCGGGGGAGTGACCACCGCCGCGCCCGCGACTGGGGCGTGCAACGGCCACGATGTCCTCTGCGGCCGGTCACTGGACGACGTCGCGCTGCCCGCTACGCACAACTCCATGTCGGTGCCTCTTCCGGGCTGGTACGCGTCCGTGCAGGAGGCGCCGATCGCCGATCAGCTGGCGGACGGCATCCGCGGCCTGCTGATCGACACGCACTACGCGGACCGGCTCGCGGGCGGCAGGCTGCGGACCGACTTTGGAAGCCGGGAGGAGCTGCGCCGGCAGGCGCAGCAGGACGGCGTGAGCCCGGATGCGGTGGACGCGGCGCTCCGCACGCGGCAACGACTCGGCTTCCGGGGCAAGGGCGAGCGCGGCATGTATCTCTGCCACACCTTCTGCGAGCTGGGCGGCACCCCGCTCGAGGACGTGCTGGACGACATCCACGACTTCCTTGTTGCCCACCCGGAGGAGGTCATCGTGATCATCAACCAGGACTACGTGACCCCGGAGGACTTCGTCGCCGCCGCCGGGGATGCCGGCCTGGATGAGTTCGCATACCGAGGGCCCACGAAGGGCGCCTGGCCCACGCTCCGTCAGATGATCGACCGTGGTCAGCGGGCCGTCTTCCTGGCCGAGAACCACGCCGGCGCGGCGCCCTGGTACCGCCTGGCGTACGAGAGCATCACCGAGGAAACGCCGTACGCGTTCTCGAGGGTCGCCCAGCTCATCGACCCCGCGAGCCTCCCCGCAAGCTGCGAGCCGAACCGAGGCCCGGACGGCGCGCCGTTCTTCCTCGCCAACCACTGGATCACCACCGACCCGGTGCCGCTCCCGTCGCACGCGCAGAGGGTGAACGCCTACGAGCCTCTGCTCGCGCGCATGCGGGAGTGCCGGCGGCGGCGCAAACAGCTGCCGAACCTGGTGGCGGTGAACTTCTACCGCCGGGGAGACCTCTTCCGCGTCGTGGACGCGCTGAACCGAGTGCGGTAGCCGCTGGATGAACCCAGCGGCACTACACTTTTTGAAGTGATCGACCCGCGCCTCGACAACAGGCCGTGCGGGGGCAAGTACGGCGACATCGTCCAGGCGATCGGCAACACGCCGCTCGTCGAGCTGCGCCGGCTCAGCCCCAAGCCGGGGGTTCGTATCTACGCGAAGCTCGAGAGCTACAACCCGACGGGGTCGGTCAAGGACCGCGTCGCGCGTTCGATGATCGAGCGGGCCGAGGAGGACGGGCTTATTCGCCCGGGTCAGACGATCCTCGAGCCGACCTCCGGCAACACCGGGATCTCGCTCGCGATGATCTGCCGGCGCAAGGGCTATCCGCTCAAGGTCGTGATGCCGGACAACGTCACCTCAGAGCGCACCCAGCTCCTGAGGATGTACGGCGCGGAGATCGTCTCCTCGCCGGGCGCGCAAGGCTCAAACGGCGCTGTCGCTATGGCACTGGAGATGGCTGAGGCGGACTCGAGCTACTACATGCCGTACCAGTACGGCAACCAGGCCAACCCGGACGCGCACTACAACGGCACGGCCGTCGAGATCCTCGAGGAGCTCGACACCGTCGCCGCCTTCGTGGCCGGCCTCGGCACCGGCGGCACGCTCATGGGCAATGCTCGCCGCTTCAAGGAAGAGGACCCGGACACGCTGATCGTGGCCGCCGAGCCCCTCCAGGGTGAGCTCGTGCAGGGCCTCCGGTCGCTCGAGGACGGCTACATCCCGCCGATCATCGACCTCTCCCTGCTCGACCGGAAGATCTTCGTGTCGAACCGCGACGCGGTCGTGTGGACCAAGAAGCTGCTCGAGGAGGAGGGCCTTTTCTGCGGCGTCTCCACCGGCGCCATCGCCTCGATCTGCGTGCGCGTGGCGAACGATCTCGACGATGGCAACGTCGTCTTCGTCGCGCCGGACGACGGCTGGAAGTACCTGAGCTCGGGCGTCTACAACAAGACGGTCGAGCAGCTCGAGGCGGAAGGCGTCCTCGAGGCCGGCTCCTTCTGGTAACGAGCGACCGCTAGGAGTCGACTTGCGCGTCCGCGCGGTGCCGCTCGGTGCGGACCGGCTCGTCGTACGGGTCGTCGTCGTCGGCGGTGAGCGACTGCTTCAGCTCGCGCATCCCGCGGCCAACCGAACGCGCCGCCTCCGGCAGCTTCTGCGGCCCGAGCACGATCAGCGCGACCACGAGGATCACCATCAGCTCGAGCGGGCCGGGTGCGGAGATGAAACCCATGCCACCAGACTAGTCCACTATCAGCAAGTCGCCCAGCGATTGGCGCAGCGCGACCCCGTGCGCCGCCTCGCAGGCGAGGATCGAGCCGAGCGGCCGGCGCAGGCGCTCGTCGCGCATCGCGGCCGACGCGGCGACGTACGCGTCGACCGCGGTCCGCTCGAGCCGGGCCGCGAAGCGCGCGAACTCGGGCGGGCTTCGGAGCGCAGCCGTGAGCTCCGGAGAGGGCACGGTGGCGCGCGGGTTCCGCTCCGACCCGGCCAGGGCGCGCCGCAACGCGGCCGCGTGCTCGCGCTCGTGCGCCAGGAGCAGCTCGCCGAGCGCGGGCTCGATCGCCTTGCGGCGGAGGCCGGCCTCGTAGGCCGCGACCAGGCGCTCCTCGATGGCGAGCAAGTGCTCCAGCCGCTCGGCGTCAGTGCGCTCCGGCATCAGAGCGCCCCCGTGACGAACGGGCCCTCGGCGACGGAGAGACCACGGAGCATCCTCACCATTCCGAGGTGGACGCCCTGCCGCCACGCCATGTCGGCAGCCGTCCGGCGCTGACCTTCGAAGGGGAAGTCGGTGATCGCGTCGAGATAGGCGCGTACCTGCCGCTGCTCCAGGTGGTCGGCGAAGCGAAGCGCGTCCTCGGGGCCACGGAGGCGCGGGAATGTGCGCGCGTACTCCTCGGGGGTGCGGCCAGGCGGGATCTCGATGCGGTCGCCGGTCATGGCGATCTCGAGCGAGCGGGCCATCCGCCGCTCGTCGGCGCGTATGTCGCGGACCTGTGCGAGCGCGTCTCCGCGGAGCACCTCCTCGCAGGAGCCGTACGCGGCGACCGCGGCGCGCTGAAGGGCGAGCAGCGAGGTCATCAGCGCGGCGCCCGAGCCCGGGTGCGTGCCGCGCGGAGGCGGCTCGTCACCTCCGCATGAGGCGAGCATCACCGCGGCGGCGGCGCCGCCGAGCGCCTCGCGGCGGGTGAGGGAGGGCGCCATGCGCCCGCAGACTAGCCTCCGTCATGTGAGGATCTCGCGGGCACACTGGGACGCGCTGGTGGACCACGCGCGCGAGGACGCGCCCAACGAGTGCTGCGGCTACCTCTGGGCGCGCGACGGACAGGTCGAGGGCACCGAGCGCGCGGAAAACGAGCGCAAGTCACCGTACGGTTACAGCCTGGACGCGCAGAGCATGCTCGAGGTCTGGAAGCTCGACGACGAGGGCGGTTTCCAGGTGGGCACCTACCACTCGCATCCGAAGAGCGCCGCCGAGCCGTCACAGACGGACATGAATCTCGCGGAGTATCCGGACTGGCTCTACCTGATCGTGTCGCTGGAGGGGGAGCCGATGGTCCGGGGGTGGTGGATCCGCGAGGGGAAGGTCACCGAGGAGGCGCTCGAGGTTGTCGATTCCTGACGACGAGCGGCGCCGGAGCGGGTCGCTCGACGAGCCTCTGAGCGAGGCTCACGGGCGCTGGCGGAAGATCGATCCGACGCTTACGGAGGGCGACCTGGTGCGCGTGGCCGGCGGGCGCAACCAGGCCGAGGCCGAGCTGATCCAGGGGCTGTTGCTCGAGTGGGGCGTGCCGAGCCTCCTCCGTCGGAGCGCGGGCTTCGACGTGCCCGACTACCTCGCCGCCGGGCCGCGCGACGTGCTCGTCCCCGAGGCGGCCGCCGAGACCGCACGCGAGGTGCTGCTCCAGGCAGACCTCGCGCCCACGACCGGCGACGGCCGCGGCCCGCGCCCGCTCGTCGTGGCGGCAGCGGTGGCCGGCGGCGGCGCGCTCACCGCGCTCCTGGCCTGGCTCGCGGCCCAGGGAATGTAGGCTCCCTCGCCATGGATTTCGCTGCGTCGGACCGAGTGGCCGCGCTCCTGGAAAGGGTCCGGGAGTTCATGGAGGAGCACGTCGATCCCGTGGAGCGCGACGCGATGGAGGCGCTCGACAGGGAGGTCCGTCCGGGCGTTCCCTACCCCCAGATCCTCGTCGAGCTGCGCGAGCGCGCGAAGGCCGAAGGCCTGTGGAACCTGTTCCTCCCGGACGAGCGCTTTGGCCCCGGGCTCACCAATTGGGAGTACGGGATGCTCTGCGAAGCGATGGGCCGCAACGGCGTGGCGCCCATGGTTTTCAACTGCTCGGCGCCCGACACGGGCAACATGGAGATCCTCGCCGAGCATGGGTCTGACGAGCAGCAGGAGCGCTGGCTCCAGCCACTGCTCGACGGCGAGATCCGCTCCTGCTTCTCGATGACCGAGCCGGATAGCGCCGGCTCCGACCCGACCGGCCTCCTCTCGCGCGCGGATCTCGACCGCGACGAGTGGGTCGTGAACGGCCACAAGTGGTTCACGTCGGGCTACAACGGCGCCGCGCTCGCGATCGCGATGGTGGTGACCGACCCCGACGCGCCACCGCACAAGCGCGCGAGCATGATCCTCGTGCCGGTGGACACGCCCGGCTTCGAGGGCGTCCGCCCAGTGCCGGTGATGGGGCACGATGAGGGCCCCGGCCACTGGGAGGTCCGCTACGAGGACTGCCGCGTGCCGGCGGGCAACCTGCTCGGCGAGCGCGGCGCCGGCTTCTCGATCGCGCAGGACCGGCTCGGCCCCGGCCGCATCCACCACTGCATGCGGGCGATCGGCTCCGCCGAGCGGGCGTTCGAGCTGATGTGCGCGCGTGCGCACGACCGGCAGGCCTTCGGAGGACCGCTCGCGGAGAAGCAGTTCGTCCAGGACTTCATCGCGAAGTCGCGCATGGAGATCGACCAGGCGCGGCTGATGGTGCTGCACGCCGCGTGGAAGATGGACACCGAGGGCAAGCGCGCCGCCCGCCAGCAGATCTCGATGATCAAGGTGATCGCGGCGCAGATGCACCAGCGGGTGCTCGACCGCGCGATGCAGGTGCACGGCGCGCTCGGCATGTCGGACGACACGCCG
>DASQTS010000124.1:0-2112 GCA_035641775.1 Thermoleophilaceae bacterium | reverse complement strand
CAGGCCGTCCGCCGCCTCGATCCCGTGCTTCTCGGCCTCCCCGCGCGGCAGGCGCACGTCCTCGCCGGCATCGCGCGCCAGCTCGATCACGCGCTCGAGCGCCGCGCCCGTGTCCTCGGGGCGCTGGTGGGTGAAGACCGTGATCGTCACGGCTCCGCCCTTCGCGCGGCCGCCTCGAGGTCCTCCACCGCCCCCTCGCGGCCGGGCTCCGCGAGCCAGGCGAACGTCTCGCGGTTCCCGGCGGGGCCCGGCAGCCCGGACGGCGCGTAGCCGAGCACGGACAGCCCGAGCTCGTCACGTGCGTGCTCGCCCACGGCGACGAGCGCGGCGCGCCGGTCGTCCGCGGAGCGCACCACCCCGCCCTTGCCGACGCGCTCGCGCCCAACCTCGAACTGGGGCTTCACCATCGCGAGCAGGTCGAACCGCGGTGCGGCGGCCGCGACCACCGCGGGCAGCACCTTGGTCAGCGAGATGAACGAGAGGTCCGCGACGATCAGGTCGGGTCGGTACGGCAGCGACTCGGGGTCGAGAGCGCGAGCGTTGGTGCGCTCGATCACGGTCACGCGCTCGTCGTTGCGCAGCCGCCAGTGGAGCTCGCCGTAGGCCACGTCGACCGCGATCACGCTCGCCGCGCCGCGCTGGAGCAGGCAGTCCGTGAAGCCGCCGGTGGAGGCGCCCACGTCGAGCGCCCGCCGGCCAGCCGGGTCGATCGCGAAGGCGTCGAGCGCGTTCGCCAGCTTCACGCCGCCGCGCGAGACGAACGGCGGCGCCTGGGCCACCGCGACGTCGGCCTCGTCGGGCACCAGCTCGCCCGGCTTGCGGGCAGGGCGGCCGCCCACGCGGACGTCGCCGGCGATCACCGCGGCGGCGGCACGCGAGCGCGATTCGTAGAGACCGCGCTCGGCGAGCAGGGTGTCGAGCCGCCGCTTGGCCACCGGCGGAGCGTACCGCCGGGCGGAAGCCGCGGGCGGTGCCCGCGGCGCACCGATGGTTTCCAGGAGTGTGATGGACCTCACACATGTGGCTCGGCAGAGGGGTAGCTTCAAAAGTGAGATGAGCCGCACGCACGTTCTCTCCCACGCGGTCCGCGCCGCCACCCTCATGGCGGCCGGCAGCGTCCTGATCGCGGTCCCGTTCCTGCTCGGCCTCGACGCCGGCCCGCTGGTGACCGGGGTACTCGTGGGGTCGCTCGCGATCGCGCTCGGCCTGGCCGGCACGGAGCCGGGCAGCCGCGGCAGCCTTCCGCTAACCGCCCAGGCGACCTACGACCGGGGCCTCGCGCTCGGGCTGCTGGTGTCCGCCGTCATCTACGCGTTCGCCGGCCAGACCGAAGCGATGCTCCTGTTCGCGGGCACGGGGCTGGCGGCTCTCGTCTCCACCACGGTCACCCGCTACAGCGCGGGCACCGCCTAAGACTTCCTCTCACACACCACATACGCATCACTCCTCCCTCGAGAAACGGCTCCGCCTCCCAGCGGGGCCGTTTCTCATCGGGCTACCGCGTCCAGCGCCTCCTCCGCAGTGCGGTACTCCACGACACGCGCAATGCGGCCGTCGCGCACCAGCACCGCGTAGGTCTCCGAGATCTCGATCTCGATGCCGCTCCCGTGGCCGTGCACGCGGCCAGTCCACGGGGCCACAACCCAATCGCCGCAGTCGATGAAGTCCTGGAACTCGATCGCCGGCCCGAAGCGGTCCTTCCACGGGTCAGCGAGGTGCTCCACGAAGCGGCGGATCGCGGGAACGCCGACGTACGTGTGCGTGTCCGGCTCGTCATCGGCCGTCTGCCACTCGACGTCATCGTCGAAGGCCTCGAGGGCTGCCTCGAAGTCCCCTCGCCCGAAGGCCTCGAGGCTCGATCGCACCAGCTGGACGTTCGACACGCTCCTATTCTCCACGGATCGCCGCGCACCGCTACGAGACACGGCTTCATTGGACGGGGTCGACCGGCCTCGGCTGGGAGCACTACGACCGCACGCACGCGGTGACGGCTCCGCCCGCCGAGCAGGAGGTGCGCGTGACGACCGGGGAGGCGAAGGGCGACCCCGCCATCCTCAACCCGGAGCAGCTGCTCCTGATGGCGGCGTCCTCGTGCCAGATGCTGTGGTTCCT
>DASQTS010000123.1:0-30992 GCA_035641775.1 Thermoleophilaceae bacterium | reverse complement strand
TGCCTGAGGCCGTCGAGGCACGGAGAAGGGAGATCGCCAGATGACTGTGACCACCGCGGGCCTCGGGCCCGCGCGCGTCGTGAGCTGGGACCGCCAGGAGCGCCGGAACGCCTGGGACCTCGAGACCATGAGCGCGATCGCGGACGCCGTCGAGGAGGCGGGGAGCCAAGAGGAGGTGCGCTGTGTCGTGCTGCGCGGCGCCGGCCGGCACTTCTCGGCGGGCGACGACCTCCAGAGCGCGATCGAGGCCGACTCGGCGACCTGGGCGGCGACAATCGAGGGCTTCCAGCGACTGACGCGAGTGGTGCTGGCCTCTCCTGTCCCCGCCATCGCCGCCGTGGACGGCGTTTGCGTCGGCGGCGCGCTCGAGTTCGCGGCGAGTTGCGATCTCCGCCTGTGCACGAATCGCGTCCGGCTGCTCACACCGGAGATTCGCATCGGACTCGTGATGAGCAACGCCGGCACGCTTTTTCTGCCCGAGGTGCTCGGCGAGACGGCGGCGCGGGAGCTGCTCCTGAGCGGCGAAGAGCGCGACGCGTCCTGGGCAAGGGAGCACGGCTTCGCGACGGAGATGGTCGCGCCGGAGGAACTGGACGCCCGGATCGAGCACTGGGCCGAGGTCTTTTCGAGGAGTTCGCGCGACGCGCTGGCGGCGACGAAGGCGATGCTGAACGAGCGCTTCGGCGAACTCCTGCCGACGGCCATGCGTCGCGAAACGCACCACTGCGTACGCCTGTTTGACGAGCCCGACGCGCGTGAGGCGCTAGCGAGCTTCGGCGCGCGGAGACGCTAGTTCTGACGGTCGGTTACCGTCATTGGACCCGCATCCTGAGGAGGGCTCGCAAATGTTCAAGACCATCGTCGTGGGCACGGACGGCTCGGACACCGCCGATCGCGCCGTCAGCCGAGCGGCCGAGCTCGCCGCATTGACGGGAGCACGGCTCCATGTCGTAAGCGCATACCGGCCCGCTGCCGCGCGGGTGGGCGACCGCTCGGGCGCGGAGGCGGCGGAGTGGACGGTCGGCAGCGATTTCCGTGCCGACGCCGTCCTTCAGCGCACCCTCTCGCGGCTCCGCGCCGAGGGCATCTCAGTTGACGAGCACGCGCCTAAAGGCGACTCCGCGGATGCCATTGTCCACGTCGCAGCGAGCGAGGAGGCTGATCTAATCGTGCTTGGAAGCAAAGGCATGCGCGGCAAGCGGCGCCTCCTCGGCAGCGTCCCCAACAAGGTCTCGCACCACGCAACGTGTGACCTGCTGATCGTCCACACGGACTGATCGCCCGGGGGCGCGAACCCGATTAGTCCTTCCCTCGACGCACGAGCGGCAGGTCCGCGTTCGCCGGCGATGGACATTCCGCCACCGGTCTGGGATGCTCGCGTTCGATGCTCTCCACCGTCGCAGTCGGCACTGACGGATCGTCCACGGCCGCGAAGGCGGTCGAAGCGGCCGCCGAGATTGCGGAGCGCTTCGACGCGAAGCTCGTGCTGCTGAGTGCCTGCCGGAACTCCCGCCAACCCGTGACGCTAGGGGGTCGCTCAGAGGAGCTGCAATGGGCGGACAACCCGGATGCGCGAATGCGCGAAATGCTCAGCAGGACCGAGCAAAACCTCCGCGACAGGGACATCGACTGCACATCGATGATCGACGACGGCGATCCTGGTGAGGTGCTCAGCCGGCTAGCAGCGGAATGCAACGCCGACCTGCTCGTGATCGGCAACCGGGGCATGCACCGGCGCGTGCTCGGGAGCGTCCCGAACGCCGTAACGCACAAGGCGCAGTGCTCGGTGTACGTCGTCAAGACGACCTAGCGCGGCTGGGCGACCGCGGCTACTACCAGGCACCGTGCTGAACTTCGAGGTTGAATCGCGTATCGAAAGCGACCGGGCGATCGTCACCGTGCGCGGCGACTTCGATCTCCAGGTCGCGGAGCGCGTCGTCGTCGAGCTTGCGAAGGTCGAGGAACGTGCGCCCGCGTTGATCGTGGTGGACCTCAGCGGACTCAGTTTCATGGATTCGAGCGGCATGGGAGTGGTCGCCGCCGCCCACGCTCGCGCGGTCGAGGCGGGCCGCCGAATCGTCTTCGTCAGGCCCCCGTACACCGTTCGTCGCGCGTTCGAGCTGTCCGGGTTCGATGATGTCATCGCGGTCGTCGACGACCTCGATTCGATCTGACGCCGGCGGACCAGCTCAGGCCCGCGGCGCGCTACGCGCGGTCTGCACGGCTCAAACGGGCCTCCACGCGAACGGCTCTGCCATCGATGAAAAGCCAGGAGTGACTGAACGGAGCGCTTAGCGGCATCCGGCTGTGCCTGCCACGTGCGTGGACGACTCCACTAAGGGTGACCTCTCCCTGCGCGGTCTCCTCCACGACCTCCACGTCGTATTGGAACTCCGAGAAATCCTCCTCGAGCCCCTCGACGAATGTGGCGAAGCCGTCAATGCCGTCCAGTACGCGGTCTCCGACCTCGGGCGAGATCCGGGCTTTCACGTCCGGCGACATCACTTCAGCTGCTGCCGCCAACCCCCGCGCCCTGGCGTCAACGTCGGTCCAATCGATTCCGTAGAGGGTACGTACCAGCTGAGCATCGGTCGAAGGCATGCTTGCGGAGTATCGCGTCTGCGGCGAGCTTCCGGCAACATCTCGAACCTCCGCGCCGGTCATCGCGGCGTTGCAGCGGGCGTGACCACAGGCGGCTCGCGCACGATGTCGTCACACAGCGCCCTGGCGCTGCGGAGGTTCTTCGCGCCGATCGTCACCTCGGCGAGCGGCGTGGCAAACATGCGATCCGGTCCGGCGACCTCCTGGCCGATGTCCGCCTGCACGTCCACGGCGGCGAGGTACGCGCCGTCCGCCGAAGCACCGAGCGGCAAGGCCTCCAGCCGGCCGGTCGCCGGCGCATGGACGATCGCGTTCACGACGGCGCACCTCGGCCGGCGGCTCGGTGCGAGCGCCGGAGGAAGGTCCAGGCTGCTCCGGAGCTGCGCCTCGATCAGATCGACGCCCCACACGGCCTCGACGATCTGATGAATGCGGCCGCCCCCCATGCGCGTGTTCACTTCGACTATTCGCGGACCTCGGCTCGTGCACTTCCCCTCGATGTGAAGCACGCCGCGCGCGAGCCCGAATGCTCGTGCCGTCTGGATGCTGAGATCGACCAGGCCGCGGACTGCCCTTCGGCTGTGATTCGGCGGGCAGTGCAGCCCCGTCTCCTGAAGCGAGGGCTCCGCGGTCGGCCAGTTCTGCGAGACACTCGAGAAGAGGCAGGCGCCATCGTCCATGACGAGATCGACGTCGAATTCGACGCCGTCCAGGTACTCCTCCAGCAGCAGGTCGTTGCCGGCCCGGAAGATGCCGTCGGTCTCCGGGCGAACGACGTCGCGCACGAGCCGGTAGACGTGGGGCAGCGACTCGAAGCTGTCGACCCGGACGCAGCCCATCGCGCTTGCGCCGAACTCCGGCTTCACGACCGCCGGGAAGCCGATCTCCGCCGCGGCGGCGTAGAGCTCGTCGAGCGACCGCACCCGCTGCGCCATCGGAGTGGGCAGACCAAGCTCAGCCGAGACCTCGCGCATCCGGACCTTGCTGCGCGCCGCGTCGACGGACTGCGGCGAGTTCCCGGGCAGCCCGAGTGCAGCAGCCACACGCGCGGCCACGGACACGCTGTCCTCCCAATAGGTCGCGACTCCGTCGGCGGGGATGCGGTCATGACGGACGGCCGCGAGCACGGACGCGGCATCCGCGTCGGCGTCGCCGGTCACCGGCGCTGAGATCCAGGCATCCGCCAAACCGTCGGCCACAAGCGACTCGGACCAGTGACCGGGCTCGTCGACCACTACCGCGCGGACGCCCAGCCCGGCGAGCCGCTCGAACAGGCGCCGCTTGCCGGAGTAACCGGCGCCGACGACGAGGACGGACGCGTCCTCGACCGTCACGCGCCTACCCAAGTCGGGTCGTCGACGAGAGGGCGTCCTTCGTCGCCGAGCTGGAGCCCGGGTGACATGCTGCTCGTCTCGAGCGCCGGACGCAGCATAGGCGCCACCTGGAGCGCCTCGAGGAGCGCATCCCCGTCGATACGGAGCAACGTCGTGTCCACCTCGGTTGTCACGGTCGCGTTGCGTGGCGCGTTGTCGAGCAGGCCCCGCTCGCCGAAGTTGTCGTTGGGACCGAGATGCACGACCTTCTTCCCGTCGCGGTGGACGACAACCCGGCCGTCGGCTATGGCGTAGAACGCGTGCGCGGGAGCGCCCTGAACGACCACGTCGACTCCCGGCGGCAGCGGGCAGGGCTGCGCGGCCGAGGCGAGCCGCTCGATCACGAGCGGGGGCGCGCCCGTCGCGACCGGGAGGCGCTTGATCACGTCGATCCGCGAAGCGAGCGCCTCGGCACGACGCGCAGTCACTGCGTCGAGCCCCCGGAACATAAAGGCGCACGCGAACGTTACGACGAGCGCGGCGCCACCCAGGACGAACAGGCTCACGTCGAGGGACATCCAGTCGATGAGGACGGGTGCCAGCAGCGCGCCGGCGACCATGGCGAGCACCGAGAACGCGTCGAAAACGCCCACGACGCGGCCGAGCGCCTCGGAGGGGACGATCCGCGTAAGCACGGTCTCGGCCACGACCTCGCACGCCACGAGCGCCGCGCCGCCGATCACCGCCACGGCGAGCGCCACCGCCACCACGTCGAACCCGGCGTAGAAGAGCTGCGTCGCGCACGCGACGGCGCCGGTGGCCACGATCGCTAGCGCAACCCTTGGGGCCGATGCGAGCCGGCCGTTCACGAACGTGCTGAGGAGCCCGCCCACCCCGAGCGCGGTGAGGAGAACCCCATAGCCACCGCTTCCGAGGCCCAGCGCTTGCTCTGCGTAGACCACGAGCTGGACGGTCTGAGCTCCGTACGTCAACTCCACCATCGCCACCACCAGGAACAGCGGCAGGGCGAACGAAGTCGTCCGAGCCGTTCGCAGGCCCTGCGCGATGTGGGCAAGCGCCCCCGCCGGCGCCCGGCTGACTCCACCGCGGACCCCGATGGTCGAGATCAGGACGGCGGAGATCGCGAACGTCGCGCCATTGGCGAGAAACGCCACGAAGTCCGACGCTACGGCGAGCAGCAACGCTCCAACCGCGGGTCCGAGCATGGTGCCGAGGTCCTGCACGGTGTGGAGCAGCGCGTTTGCCGACCCGAGCCGGGACTCGCCGACGAGTCGGGGCAGGAACGCGAGCGCCGCAGGTTTCTCGGCGCACCCGGCGACTGAGGCCAGCATCGTGAGCGCGATCACCGCAGCGACTGGTCCGTCAAGCGCCACTACCGCCGCGAGTGCGACCATCAGCAGCGCGCGCAGCAAGTCGCCGATCAGTAGCACGACGCGACGCGGGTAACGGTCGGCAATCGCCCCGCCTATCGGCCCGAGCAGGACGTAGGGCACAAGCCGTGCAACCGTCGCGGCAGCCACCCACGCGGCCGATCCCGTGGCGCTGTAGACGTACCCCAACAGCGCCGCGTTGTACAGCCAGTCGCCGAGCTGGGACGCGGCGCTCGCGCCGATGAGAGCCCGCGCATCCCGGACCGCGAGGACCTGCCGATACACCGCCATCTGCCGCACCTCGCGAGATTAACCCAGCTTCGCGCGCCACTCTCGCGCCCGGCCGCAGCAAGCGATCGCCGGCCAAGGAGGGTTACGCCGCTTCTTAGGCGGAGCCACGCATATGGGCGCGCCCGGCTCGAACGGGCGACTCAGCGACTGTCGGTTCGCGCAAGGAGGGAGCGTCGTCGGTTCGAGGGCTCGTGATTCAGCTGTCCGGCGCGGGAACCAACTCGTGCTCGGCGTCACCCGGCGAGATAAGGATTAGCCCGCGGATCGGAGTGTCGCCCGAGTTCCAGACGGTGTGCACGGCCCCGCGGGGCACGAACACAAGCGCACCCGCCGAAACCTCCACCTCATGATCTCCGAGGAGGAACGTCGCCTCCCCCTCTGCGAGGTAGAAAGCCTCGTCGGTGTGGGGGTGAACGTGAGGCGGGGGCCCGGGCTCTCCTGGAGGGAAGATCCCGGAGAGGACAACGTAAGCCGCCCCGGTCTGGGCGGGACCGAAAGGAATCGGGTCCGGCGTCTCGACGGGAGGGATGACTGTGCACCCGTTGATGGTTTCCACGACGTGGACCCTATTGCCGGGCCGGCGCCGTAGCTTTGCGCGACATGCGGCAGAGGCCCGGTGTGTTGGACGGTGCCCGGCTCGAACAGGCGACCTCTTGCTTGTTGGCGAGTGCGCGGGGGTTGACTGGAGCGGAACAACGCCAGTAGCTTCGCGCCGTGGGCTACCGAGTCGTCGCCATCTCGCCTACGGACGGTTCGGCCGGCGAGGCGGTTGGGCCCATCGTCGCGCACGACCTCGGCTTCCGGCTCATCAATGAGCAAGTCGTCGCTCGAGTAGCGTGGGAAGCGGGCGTGAGCCCCGAGGTTGTCGCAGACGTTGAGCGGCGCAAGTCCGTGCTAGCCCGGGTGCTCGGGGGTCTGGGCGACGTCGCTCCGGAGTCGACCGCAGGTCTCTCCGGCTTTCCGCTCGTTGGCGATTCCGCCCCGCGCCGTGACGCGCTACGCGGTCTGATTCGCAGCGTGCTCTGGGAAAGCGCCGAGGCGGGCGACGCCGTGATCGTCGCCCACGCGGCCTCGCTCGCGCTGGCCACCCGCGCCGACGTGTTGCGCGTCTTGATCACCGCGTCAGCTGAGACCCGGGCTCGGCGACTCGCCGAGGCGCAAAAGCTCGGCGACGCGGAGGCCGAGAAGCTGGTCGCTCGCGGCGACGCCAACCGCGCCGACTATCTCAAGCGGTTCTACAGCGTCTCGACCGAGCTTTCGACGCACTATGACATCGTGCTCAATACCGACCGCGTCGCGCCGGCAGATGCCGCCGCGTTGATCCTGACCGCAGCGCGCTCGCAACAGACTTCCGCTTAGAGACCTTGGACGCAGTCGGACCGCGCGCTCTGCTTCGCGAGGAGCAAGAGTCCGCGATCGGCGGCCGTTCGTCCGGACGGCGGCACATGGCGTCGATTGCTCCTTTCGCCGCGGCCGTTGGCGCGTCTACGTCGCGAGCAGCTGCTGCCGTCCGCTGCGGTTTGCCGCTTTCACAAGAGTCGTCGAGCGACTAACGGAGCGCTGGCACGGCCGGTGGGCCCGATGATCAGGCAGCTGCCGCCCGCCCCTTTGGGTCAGGTTCGCGCCACCCGCTCGTCCTCGCCGAACACGAGGATGCCGTGGACGACATACACGCACAGGAAGAAGATCCCGAGCGACCACCACGGGTAGGCGCCACCGACCGACAGCAGTGCGCCGATCGCGCCGAGGCTGCCGCCGATGATTCCAATGACCCGGCCGAACGTGTTGCCCGCAATGAGCGAAAAGCCTCCGCCGAGCTGAATCACACCGAGGATGATCAGGACCCAACCCAGGGTGTTGAGGTTGGTGAAGATGTACCTCTTGTCGTTGGTGAAGATGTTCGCGTCATCCAGAGCCCCGATGCCATAGATGATGTTGAGCGTGCCGGCGATCAGCAGCAGTGTCGCTGCGAACACAACTCGGCCTGTACCTCGCATCTCGTGCCTCCTTGTTGGGTTGATTCCACCGCCGCCGGTGGCCGGGCCGTCTCAGGTCAGAGCGTGCGCTGTTGGGCTGACGGGCAGTTCGTCGTTCAGCTTGTGGAGTTGCCAGCCGGACACGATGAAGAACACTCCGCGCAGGATCAGGACGATGCCGATGATCACGGCGAGCGTCGACAGGCCGAGATCCGGCCAGGACAGGATCACGATGCCGGCGATGACGTCGAGGGTCGCGGTGACGATGTTCCCGCCGCGCCCCTCGGGCGACGCAAATGCCGCCACGAATCGCACGATGCCCGCGACGACGAACCAGGCGCCGACGATCAGGGTGAAGACCACGAGCGTGTCGAACGGCTTCTTGATCAGTACTAGGCCGGCGAGCGCGCTGAGCACACCGATGAGCGCGAGCAGGCCGCGTCCGTCGCCCTTGTTGAAGATCGAGGCGAAGATCGCCAGCACGCCGTCGACCAGCAGAAAGATCCCGGCGATGACTGTGAAGGTGCTGAGCGTCTCATGGGGCGAGACGACGAAGAACACCCCCACACCAAGTGTCACGACGCCGAACAGGACGAACACCCACCAGAACGTCGTGATGCGGTGCAGGTTGTCAGCAGCGTTCGTGGACATGTGCGTGCCTCCGAGAGCAGGAACGACCGGGTTCCGTATTTCGGCCCGCTCGCAGCGATTCCTGCCTCGTGACCCCTCGCACGAGGTTCGAGCGCAAGTGGCTCGCGGCCGCCAGCCCCGGCCGAGTGATTCCGTAGGGACTTAAGCGCCACCGCACTTGGCCGTCCACCGTGAATGCGACCGTCTCATCGGATGCGACGTCGATATCGGCGACCACGGGCTCGCACAACAGGCGCTCCGTGATGAAAGGCCAGGCGAGCGCCGCGCCGCGTCGCTGGCGGTACTTGCCGTTCGGGGACCCGTCACGTGGGCGCCGGCTGGTCAAGGTCCTGGCATGGCTTGGCGGGATCGCGCTGGCGGTCGCCGTCCTCGGGCTATTCGGCGTCGACGTGTCCGGTTGGTTCGAGCGCCTTTGGGACGCCCTCACCGGCATCGGCTTCGGGTACCTCGTGGCGGGCTGGACGCTGCAGACGCTCCAGACGACGCTCACCGCGCTGGGCTGGTACTTCATCCTTCGCGCCGGGTATCCGGACGCGGCGCCGCCCTACCGTCAGGTGCTTGCGGCCTACGCCGCCGGCGTCGCGCTGAACGGCTTCCTTCCCGCCAACATCGGCACCTTCGTAATGCTGCTGATGTTCATCGCGATCATCCCCGGCGCGCACCTCCCGGGCGTGCTGGGCGGGATGCTCGTGCAGAAGATCTTCTTCACCCTCGCGGGCGCCTTCGTATACGTGTACCTGTTCGCGTCCGTGGCGGGCACATTCGAGCGCCAGTTCGAGCTGCTGCACGACCACCCCGGCCTGGTGCTCGCGATCGCGGCCGGCGTGGTGCTGTTGATCGTCGTCCTCCTCCGCGTCTTCCGGCGCAAGCTGCCGCGCCTGATCGAGAATGCAAAGCAGGGCGGCGCGATTCTCTCACGCCCGCGCGAGTACTTCGTGCGTGTGTTCCTGCCGTCGTTCGGGGCGTGGCTTGCCAAGCTCGGCGTGATCGCCGTATTCCTGGCGGGCTACGGAATCGCGGTCACATTCCACACGGTGATGTCGGTAATGGGCGGAAACTCGATCGCCAACATGGTGTCCGTCACGCCGGGCGGCGTGGGCGTCAACCAGGCCACCAACGTGGCGGCGCTCGGCGGCGTGACCGACGCCGCGACCGCCACCGCATACTCGCTCGGCCAGCAGCTCGCCGTCACCGCGTGGAACGTCGCCTTCGCCATCGCGATCGTGGTCTGGGCGTTCGGCTGGGCAGGCGGCAGGGAGCTCGTCGAGCATTCCTACGCCGACGCGAAGGGCAAGGTCGCCGAGCAGAAGGAGCAGCGCGCCGCGAAGCGCACGGCAAGGCGCTCGCCCGGCGATGGACGCCGCTTCCGCCTCCGGCGCGGACCGTAGCGGACGTACTGTCGCACGCCCGGTATCTCTCCTAGCCGCAGCCCAGGCGCGCGAGTGTCTGTGGGTAAGACATTTCGAGCTGCTGCAGCGCGCTGGCCAGCTGTGCCCTCGCGTCGGAGCCGATAGCGAAGTGCCGAGGTCGCTCGCCACCGCTCGGTGGCCGATAGTCCGCGCCGGCTGTTGCGCTCTGCTGCGGTTTGTCGCTTCCACGGAGCTTCCACATGCACGCTCCTGCTCTCACGCGAAAGGAGGAGCGGGAAAGAGGGCGCTCGCCGACGACGCCGCTGCCTCACTCGCGACGTACCGCACGGAGCTAGGGTCGATCGTCCGCGTCGATGCCCAGGCGGGCCGACGGCGGCGGTTCGTCGAACTCGTCGTGGCGGCGGAACCAGAACGACCCCGGCGCCCGCGGCCAGCCCTCGGGCAAGTCCTCGTCGTCGGACTGCCCGCCATAGGGCGTCAAGGACCACAAGCTCCAGAGGCTGCCAATCCATTGGACCATCGCTCCGTGCTGCAGGAAGTAGGTGCGGTACACGTCGTTGCCGTCGCGCAGGAAGACGTTGAAGCCGAACCACTCGTCGACCCCGAAGTCAGCCGAGAAGCGCTCGCTGCGGATCGTGTACCAGGGCACGTCCGTCCAACCCATGCGCTCGGCGTAGCGTCGGAGGTTCGCCTGAGGTGCCGACGATGCCATCGCGAAGGTGATGTCGCGAGCATGCAGAAGGCCGAGCTCGGGGATGCCGTCGGCGACCGACGAGCAGCCAACGCACCCGGCGTCGGGCCAACCGTCGACACCCTCCTCGAAGAAGAACCGGTAGAGGATCAGCTGGCTGCGCCCGTCGAACAGCTCGAGCAGTGACCGCCGCCCGTCAGGACCCTCGAACGCGTAGTCGTGCTCCACCCGCACCATCGGCATGCGCTTCCGTGCGGCAGCGAGCTCGTGCATCGCCGCGGCGACGCTCCGCTCGCGCTCGAGGAGGGCCGCCAAAGCCGCATCCCACTCGGTCTGGCCGACGACAGGTGGACGAGCAAGATTCGCCTCGGTCGTCTCCATGCCGGTCGTCTACCCCGCCTGTGGCGGAGCCCAAACGATCCAGGACCTCGGGGACATTCCTGAACGCTGGCCCTCCAAGCGTGACGTCCCTTGAGGCGGCTCAAGGTTGCGCGTTGCGCGAGAGGCAGCTCCTCCGGGGCGCTGCTTCCGGAGCGGAACCTCGGACATGCGCGGTGCCCGGCTCGAACGGGCGACCTCTTGCTTGTAAGACGCGAGCACGTGCTGCCATCTGCTGCCGTCTATCGCTCAGCCCGCTCTGGGAGCCACGAACTGCGCCTGGCGGTTGCGCTTTGCTGGCGACACATAGCGGGAGGCCGGCGTAGGGCCGGCCTCCCGCTGGTCGAGACCGTCAGACCGTGGCCGCGTAGGCGTGTGCCAGCTCAGCGGCGAACTCCTCGAACTCGGTCGGGGTCGTGTTGCTCTCGTTGCGACCCTCGAGCGAGTGCAGCCGGCCTTCGCTTAGCGCCTGGTTGAACTCGACGAACAGGGCGGCGAAGTCGGGTGAGAACCCGGCGGCCTCGGTGAGGATCGCCACCAGCTCGTCGTCGGGCAGCTGGACGTACTGGAGGTCCGGCTGCCCGATCGTCGCGCCGATCGCCGCCGTGACCTCGGTGTAGCTGAGGTCGCGCGGGCCGAGCAGCTCGCGGACGACCGCGCCGCTCCAGTCCCGCTCGCGCAGCGCCGCGGCGGCGACCGCGGCGATGTCGGCGGTGGCGATCATCGGCAGCTTCGCATCGGGCGCGACGGAGTCGGCGACCACGCCCTCGTGGCGGATCGTCTCCAGCGCCGCGTAGAAGCCCTCGAAGAAGGCGCCGGGGCGCAGGATCATCAGGTTGACGCCGTCGAGCTCGCGCAGCCGCCGCTCCTGTCGGTGCAGGCTGGCGATGAACCCGTTTCCGCTCGTCAGCTCGCCGCCGATCGCGCTCAGCGCGACCACGTGGCGCACGCCGCTCTCGCGGACCGCGGAAGCGATCGCCTCGCCGCGCCTGTCCTGGTCGGCGTGGTAATCCGGCAGGGTCGGGTCGAGCGCGCTGAGCGTGTAGACCGCGTCGGCGCCTGCGAAGGTGCTCGCCAGGTAGTCGGCGTCGCGGACATCGCCGGCGACGGTCTCGGCCCCTAGCGCGTCGAGCTCGGCGAGCTTCTCCGGCGAGCGACCGAGCGCGCGCACCTCCTCACCGCCTTCGAGCAGCAGCTCGGTGATCTTGCGGCCGGTGTTTCCGGTGGCTCCCATCACGGTGATCATCGTCTTTCCTCCTAGTCCGCTATTGCAGTTCCTCCAGCGTAAGGCGGGCTGTCGGGACGTGCTATGGCTTAGAGTCCGTGATCTCTGCTCGTTCGTCCGCGTAGACTGGAGTTGGAGTCCCACCTGTCACACTGTTTGCGTGAGCACGTATCCCGGACCTTGGCCCTCGGCCCCTGATCCGCTCGGCGAGGCGCTGCACTTCCTCGAGCTGCGGGGCGCCTTCTACTGCCGCTCCGAGTTCACGGCCCCGTTCGGGCTCGAGTTGCCGCCTCTCGAGGGCTACCTGTGGTTTCACGTCATCTCCGGCGGAAGCTGCTGGCTCGAGGCGCCAGAGGCCCAGCCGCGGCGCCTCGCCGCGAGCGAGCTGGCGCTCGTGCCCCACGGCGAGGGCCACCGGCTGCGCAGCGAGCCCAATACGCCGACGCCGAGCATCTTCGAGCTCGAGCGCGAGCAGCTCGGCGAGCGCTACGAGATTCTGCGCCACGGAGGCGGCGGCGAGCGCATCGACATGGTCTGCGGCGCCGTACGCTTCGACCACCCGGCCGCGCACAAGCTGCTCGCCGTGCTGCCGCGAATCATCACTTTCGACCCGGCGACGAGCCCGACGCAGCTCGAGTGGCTCCGCTCCACCCTGAGGCTGATGGCGCTCGAGGCGGAGGGTTTGCGCCCCGGCGGCGAGACCGTGATCACCCGCCTTTCTGACGTGCTCGTCGTGCAAGCGCTACGCGCCTGGCTGGAGAGCGACCCGGCGGCACAGACGGGCGGGCTCGGGGCGCTGCAGGACCCCCAGATCGGCCGCGCGATCTCGCTCATCCACCGCGAGCCAGGCCGCCAGTGGACCGTCGCCTGGCTCGCCGACCAGGTCCCGATGTCGCGCTCCGCCTTCGCCGCGCGGTTCACCCAGCTAGTCGGCGAGCCGGTGATGAGCTACGTGACCCGCTGGCGCATGCACCTCGCCGCCGCGGCGCTGCGCGACGAGGGCGCAACCGTGGCCGCACTCGCGGATCGTTTCGGCTATCGCTCCGAGGCCGCGTTCGCCCGCGCGTTCAAGCGCGTGGTGGGAACACCGCCCGGTGCCGTACGCCGGGCGACGCCGGTCGACCCGATCACCGCCTGAGCCTCGCTCGCCGCGCTGAGCTGCCGAGGTAGTCCGACGGGGCGGTATGGCATCGAGGCAGATGAAGCGATCACGCCGTCACCGACCTCGGCAGGTAACGCTATGGAAGAGGCTGGCCCGACTCGGGCCGACCTGGCTCCACAAAGTCATGGTTCATTGGGTTCGGGAGTCCCCGGTTCTTAGGCAGTGAAGACGGTTTGGAGCCGGGATTCCGAGGCGGTCGGGCCCGAGCTCCAGGCCCGGCTGATGGAGTCCTGACGCAAGCCGGTTGTACGCTTGACCTCGAGATGAGGGGACTGAGGGCGCGCCGCGGCGACCGCCTGCTCGAGCTCGAGGAGGTCGAGCGGCGACTGAAGCCGTTCGGGCGCCGGTACCTGGGCGTCCGCGAGATCCCGCTCGACGCGATCGTCGGCACAGATAGCCGGGCCAGCTCGTTCACCCGCGACTTTCGGCCCCTTCACGCCTTCAGCCGCGACCGGCTGCGCTCACTCGAGCGCGCGTTCGCCGACGGCGCCTTCCCGCCGATCGTAACGGTCCAGGTTGGCGAGACGTACTTCGTGATCGACGGTCACCACCGCACCGCCCTCGCGCGGCGCGGAGGCGCAGAGATGATCGACGCCGACGTGACCGAGCTCATCGCGCGCGTCCCTCTCCCGGCGGGGGCGGACATGCTCGAGGTCGTCCTCCGGGAACTCGAGCGGATCTTCCTCGAGGACAGTGGGCTCGCCGAGGCGAGCCCCGGCGTGCGCGTCTCGGTAAGCCGGCCCGCGCACTACCTCGAGCTGCTGGAGAACATCCAGGTGCACGGCTACCACATGATGCGGGCACGCGGGCGCGTGCTCGAGAACGCCGAGATCGCGGCGAACTGGTACGACGCGATCTACACGCCGACGCTCGCCGCGATCGACCGCCTTCGCCTCGGCCGGCTATACCGGGACGCGCCCCCCGGGGACCTGTTCCTCATTCTCCACCGGCACCGGCGGGATGCGTTCCCCTCGACTGGCTGCCCGCACCTCGCGCAGACCGTCGTCTCGGTGATCGGCGACGGCGGGCGGCGGCGCCGGCTACGGTTGCCGGGCCGCAGGCGCCGTTCGACGGCCTAGCCGTCGCCATCCGCTGCAGGTGGCGCTTCGCCGGTAGCCGTTCAGCTACGTGGCGCGCGGCGCAGGTTCGTCCGCCGCCACCGCGGCGCGCGTTCCCCGGAAGCCGCCCGGGCGCACCGCGATGGCGATGATGATGCACAGGATCACGCCGTAGTTCCATATGGCGCCGTCGTCGAAGATGTCGACGATCAGCAACGCGAACGTCGCCGCGGTCACCGCCCAATACACCCAGGAGTACCGGACCCCATACGGACCCACCATTCCGTGCCTGTCGACGCGCTTGCGCATGAAAGCGACTATCCCGACACCGGCGGTCAGGGTCAACGACGCCAGGTGGCCCGCTGCTCCTTCGCCTGACAGGAGCGCTGGCGACGAAGCCGTCAGCTCACGGCATTGCACGCCTCGATGGCGCGCTGCCGTCCACCTTCCGGCAGATGACGAGGGCCTGGATGTAGTCCCAGCGGTAGCGGTCGGGGACATCCGCGACGCGCTCCTCGAGTTCTGCGAGAAAGTCGGCGAGGAGACCGTGGGCGCGGTCCTCGCCCTCGCGCGCGAAGGCGCTGAGGAGGAGCGGGCTGCCCCATGCGGTCACGCTCCGCACGTAGTCCCGCGCGAAGACGACGGGATCGTCGTGCCAGTAGGGATTGTCCAGACGGAAGAGCTCGGCGCTCTCGAGCTCGAGGCCGGCGACGCTTCCGTCGCGTTCCTCGAAGGGGTGTCGGATCTCGTCGAGCGTGCGCATCCACACAGGAACGACTACGGCGCCTACAGTCGCCGCGCCGATGCGTCCTGTGCGGCGCCAGTCGGCGAGCAACCGGTTCATGTCCCCGATGAGCTCCACGTAGAGTCCCCTCCTCTCAGGGCACGGAGCGGGCGACGCCGGGAGCGCGGCGACGAACCGGCCACCCCCTGCGAGCTCCGTGGCGCGCATCTCGAGCAGCCGTTCCCACTGGTGCGCCGCGGCCACCCGCCAGGCTCGCCGCTCGGCCCCGTGGATGTGATCCGGGTAGCCCGGGAATACCGACCCGGTCGAGGCCAGACCGGACGCGTCGGCGACCCAGTGCATCGCGGTCCCGCTGACCGCAACGTGCACGCTGCCGGACGGCAGGCAGGGCGCCCGGTGGAGGGGAATCCCCGCCATGCTGATCACCACGGCTGGGGGCGGGTCGCGCTCAACCGCTCGGCGGCAGGCCGCGCCGTGGGCCTCCGGCGAGGCGTAGTGGACCCCCGTGCCGGCATCGGCGACCCCCGGACCGGCGTTCCCCGACGCGGGGATGATTACGACCTCCGACCCGTCCGCAGCTCCACCGAAGGCATGCGGCAGGTGGTCGGCGGCGACCCTCCAGACGTTCGTCGGCAGATCTACGAGCGCGTAGATCAAAGGCCGGCCGGCGCGCTGCTCCGCGAGCTCGCGGATGAGGCCGTGGGAGTTGACCCCGTCGGCGGCGCCGAGATCGACCACGCGGAGCGCCGGCTCGTCAGCAAACAGCCTCGCGGCGCCCAACGCGGCAGGGTGGGTCGCCTCGAAGGCGGCGCGCTGCGAGAGCGCGTGCCGCGCGTAGTCGTCTGCCATGCTCGCGAAGTCGGGGCGATCTGACGCCGTCGTGCCTCCTTCCGAACAGCGCCGGTTTCCGGCCTGCGACGACGATCGTCCCACAGGATCGGCATCTGATCCAAGCGCGAGCCCCACTTCGCGCCTGGCGCGGCGCCCTCCGTCCCACCTGCCGCCGCCCAACCATGACGGCCGTGCCGGCGCCGATGCGAAGCCACTTCTCCCCAGGCCCGAGAGCGAGCGTCAGCTCACCCTAAGAAAGGCGCTCGCTACGGACGAACAGCGACGGTCCGCTGAGTCACTGAGCTGAGTGTCGCTTCACGCGAGAGGCAGGAGGCGTCAGCCCGCTGCGTCACAAACCTGGACCGTGAGGATGGGCGGTGCCCGGCTCGAACGGGCGACCTCTTGCTTGTAAGGCGCGGGCAGCTGTTGCGGTCTACTGCGGCCTGTCGCTCAGACGGCCCGGGAGCGATGGTCCGCACGTATTTGCTGCGCGTTGCTGCGGTTTGCCGCCTCCAGGCTGCTCCCAGACGATCTTTCCTTTCCACGCGGGAGAAGTACAAACGAGCGCGCCGAGCAATCACCCAGACGTTCCCAAGGCGGCGCGCCAGACGATCGTCGCGAACGCCCAAGAGGGGATCGACATCGTGCTGGTTGAGACCGGAGGACGCGGCAGTGCAGGGTGGGCACACGCCGGACCAGGCTGTCGCGGTTCAGCGCCCGGTGGCGCAGATGGTTTGAGCACGGTGAGGACGAGCCGGGAGTCGGAGGAACGGTGCGGTGTGCCGAACGGGCGCTGGTCTCGATGCGCGAGACGGTAGGCGCCACCCCGGTGAGCCGGATCGTCCGATCTGTTCGGCGCGTCGCACGAGCACGCGAATGCGCTCACTTTCGTCGTGCTGCTGGACGCCGCCAACAGCGTGACGAGTTCACGGCGTGACAGCGCTCGCCGACTCGGGGTCTCGCTGCTCGAGCGTCTTGTAGATCGACCAGCCGACGGCGACCATTGGCACGGCCAGGAACGCGCCGACGATGCCGAGCAGCTGGCTCCCGACGATGACCGCGGTGAGCGTGACGATCGGGTGCAGGTTGACCGTTTGCTGGTAGACGAGCGGAGTCACGAACATGCTGTCGAGCTGCTGGGCGATGAGGATGACTGCGGCTATACCCACGGCGGCGCCGGTGCCGACGGACGCGAGCGTGACGAGGAAGATGACGGCGCCCGAGACCCAGGCGCCGAGGATCGGGATGAAGAGCGTCACGAAGCTGAGAAGCGCAAGCGTGCCGACGTGCGGGGTCCCGATCACGAGCATGCCGAGCGTGATCACGGTGGTGTCGATGAGCGCGATGAGGCTGATGCCGCGGATGTAGCCGCTCGCGGCGTTCCAGGCGGCGCGGCCCACACCTGCTACGCGATCGCGGCGGTCCGGGCTGAAGCGATCCCGGACCCAGCCCCAGATGGCGTCGCCGCTCGTGAGCAGGTAGAGGAGGAAGACGAGCACCAGCAGTGCGCCGCTGATCAGCTGGGCGGTGAGGGAGAGCGCGCCAAGCGCACCCTCCAGGACGCCGCCGGCGGCCTCCTTCGCGGCGGGCAGGATGCTCTTGAGGAAGTCGTGGATCGCGTCCTCATGCTGCTCGACCCAGTCGTTGTTGTCGCCCAGCCAGGCAACGACCTTGTCGGCACCCTCGCTGATGTCCTCGCCGACCCCTCCCAGGTTGCCGAAGAGCGCGTGGGTGAATACCCACGCCAAGCCCACGCCGATCACGATTACGCTCAGCAGGCTTGCCGCGACGGCCAGCCCGCGCGACATGCCGCGGCGCGCCGCCAGCTCGATGAGCGGCAGAAGCTGCGTGCTGATGAGCGCCGCGACGATCAAGGGAACAGTGGCCGCCCGGGCGTACCAGATCGCCCCACCGACCAGGAACACGCCCGCGGTGATGAGGAGTGCCTTCGCGCTCCAGGCAGCCATCGCGCTGCCGGCAGCCGCGCGGGGCCGGACATGAGCCGACATGGCGGCCTACTTCGACGACTTGCATCGGCGTCCTCCACAGCTGGCGCATTGCGCGCTTACGTTCGCCGTGCCTGGCTGACCGACGCTGAGGCATCACTCGACGAGTGGCGCCGCGTTCGGAAGGCCTGGAGGGGCGCGCCTTCCTTTGCACGTCGGTAGACAGACGCCGCTTCAGCTTCCCTGGCCGCGGGTTCCTTTCGAAGCGGGCTTGTGAGGATGGGCGGTGCCCGGCTCGAACGGGCGACTCTTGCTTGTAAGGCGCGAGCAGCTGCTGCCGTCTACCGCCGACTATCGCTCAGGCCGCTCGGGCAGCGATTAATCGTGCCTAGCTGCTGCGCTCTGCTGCGGTTTGCCGCTTCCACAGCGCTTCGACATGGCCGCGAATGGGGAACCGGCCGCCGCGGTTCGTCCCCGAGCTCGTCGCGTTGCGCCCGTGGGATCACACGCACATCGTTCTCAGCTATGCCGAGAGGGTAAGCCGCTCGGCATGTCGGAGGCATCGGTGCGAACGCGGCAGGTTGTGTTTGCGGCCCACTGTCGGACATATGGCGGTCACTAGCGGTACGACCAGCTCCGGGCCTCGATGCCACGCACGTCACGACCGCCCACCGATCACCGGCAACCTGACCGGTCGGCGGCCGGTCAGCCAGCAGCCCAGGCCGTGACCGAGACGAAGTCGAGCTTCGCGCTCGGCGGCAGCGGCTGCGGGTTCAGTGCTACGAAATCGATCGTCGCCCGGGGCGGAAGCGGCTGAGGGTTCAGAGCCACCAGGTTGATCTGTACGCCCGGCGGTATCGGTTGAGGGTTGAGCGCGACGAGGTTGATCGTCGCATCCGGAGGCAGCGGCTGCGGGTTGAGTGCCACGAGTTCGATCGTCGCGTCGGGCGGAAGCGGCTGGGGGTTCAGAGCCACCAGGTTGATCTGTACGCCCGGCGGTATTGGTTGAGGGTTCAGCGCCACCAGGTCGACATTCGGCTGCTCCATGCGATCACTCCCTTCTCGGGATGGAATTGGCGGGAGCCTACCCCGGCTAAAGCGCGGTGGTGATAATTCGCCTTCCCACATCCCACGGTGGCTCGCACGGCTCTCCCTCGGCATCATTGGCGACACGTACCACTAGCGCGACGGGCAGCCGTCGCTCCGGAAGCACAGACTGGCGACGATGGGCGGTGCCCGGCTCGAACGGGCGACCTCCTGCTCCTAAGGCGCGAGCAGACGCTGCGGCTCACCGCCGCCTGTCGCTCAAACCACTCCGCGAGCGATGTACCGCACATGGCTGCTGCGGTCTCCTGCGGTTTGCCGCTTCCACAGCGCTTCCAGCTCGTTGGCTCATCTGGTCCCGGTCGCGCACGCGTCGATCACGACGACAGAGTCCTTCTACGGGCACCTCGAGGAGGGGTTCCTCGAGAGCGGGGCCGCCGCGGCGGAGCAGCGATCCGAGACGCTGGCCGCCGCCCACGGCGTGGGCCTTGGGCGTCAGCGCGCCGCAGGCTTGGCGCGAGTCGTCCGGGCGCCCACCCGGCGCACGTCCGCTGCAGCCACTCGGTGCGACAGCCTCCATCACCGGAGTCGCTCTCGAGCGCGCTCGGCCCGGCTCACACCGTCGCCTTACGTCGTGGACGCGCGGGGGCGTATTGCCTCGGGCAATCGAGCGGTCCGACCGGGCAGCGCGAGCGCGAGCAGGGTTGACAGCAGCGCCGCCGCCGCCGCGACGGCGAACAGCTTCCCGTAGTCCGGTTGTGCGCTGTTCACCAGGGCCGCCACGAGGCCCGCCGCGGCGATGCCTCCGAGATAGCGCCCTGTAGAGAAGATGCCGGAGGCGACACCGGCACGACTCGGCTCGAGCGCCTCGACGCCCGCAGCCTGGACCGCGGCGTTCGAGAGCCCGAGCCCGGCGCCGGTCAATGCCAGCGAGCCGAGCAGGAGCGCACTGTCGACATCGGTCCCTGCCACGACCAGCGGCACCAGCCCCACCGTCAGCAGCGCCAGCCCGATCACTGCCGCGACACGGCGGCCCGCTCGGTCGGAGAGCCGCCCGCCCACGGGCGAGAGAACGAACATGGGGACGGACATCGCCGCCAACGCGAAGCCGATCTCGCCGCCCGACCAGCCCGGCCGCCCCGCAAGAAGCACCGGCACGGCGAGGAGCGTGCCGTAGAGCGCGAGGTTGCTGAAGCCCACGGAAGCGGTCGCCGCCGCGAGGGGCCGCACCCTGAGGAAGCGCGGGTCGAGCACGGGGTCCTCGTGCGCCAGCTCGTAGCGGACGAAGATGACGACCAGGCCCGCCAGCGCGACGGCGCCGACCGGACCGGCCCATCCAGGCACGTCGCCGGGGTTGAAAAGCCAGGCCGTGGACCCAAGCAGCAGGCTGAGCGCTACCGCGCCGGCGGTGTCGAATCGACCACGGGTTTCACGGGCGAGCCGTGCCGGCACCGAACGCAGGGCGAGCGAGACAGCCGCGACCACCCAAGGCAGGTTCACGAGGAAGATCGCACGCCAGCCACCGATCCCGACGAGAAGGCCGCCGACCGGAGGCCCGCCGGCCGCCGCCAACCCGATGGCGGAGCCGAGCATCCCGAAGACGGTCCCGCGCCGCTCCTGCGGAAGGAGCTCACGGACAAGCGCCAGCGAGTTCGGGAACACCAGTGCGCCTGTCACCGCCTGGAGGACGCGGAAGACGATGAGCACGCCGAGGCTCGGAGCAACGGCGGCACCGAGCGACACGAGTCCGAAGGAGATCAGCCCCGCGAGAATGAGGGTCCGACGCCCCAGTCGGTCGCCCAGCTTGCCGGCGAGTGGCTGGAGCGAGGCCTGCGCGATCAGATAGCCGCTGACGAGCCAGGCCGTCGAGGCAACGGATACGTCGAGATCGTCGACGATGTCGGGCAGCGCTACGGCGATCATCGTCGAGTTGAGCGGCAGCAGCATCGTGCCGAGCGCCGCCGTGGCGAGCACGGCACGCTCGCCGGGAGCCGCGCCTCTAGTCGCCTTGGGCGGCGTCACGAAGCTTCTTCGCGAGGGACTGGAGGAGCTTCCAGCCGATCGCGCCGTTCTGCTGGACGAGCGGCCGGAAGTCCCAGTACGTCAGCCCATAGCAGACGAGCTCGTTCAGGGCGGTGATGGTTGCCATGCGCGCGCCCTCGTCGATCAGCGCGATCTCGCCAAAGTAGTCGCCCGGCCTGAGCGTGCCGCGCTCCTTGCCGGCGACCGAGATCTTCGCCTCGCCCGACTCGATCAGGAAGAAGGCGGCGCCACCCGATCCCTCCTTGATGACCGTTTCACCCTCTCCGAACCGACGCTGCTTGAAGAGCCGTGCGATCTGCTCGGCCTCGCGCTTGCTCAGGTCCGAGAACAGCGGGACCCGCCGCAGGACGGTCACGGGAGCACCGGGCATCAGCTTGAGGATCCCGCGCGCGTGACCGCGCGGCACTGGAGCACGTAAAGCTCGCCGGCGGCGATAGCCCATTCGATGTCGCGCCCCGGGCCGTAGACCTTCTCGCAGCGATCGGCCAGGCGGTTCAGCGCGACGAGCTGTTCGTCGTCGAGACACGGTCGTTCGACGAGCTCCGGCGGCAGCTCCTCCTCGGCGGTCCCGCCGTGCGGCAGCGTTCGGACGGCAACCTTCTTCTGACCCGGTATCCGCTCACACACGTCACCGGAGGGCGCGACACGGAAATGGTCGGGAATCACGCGGCCCGCGACCACCACCTCGCCAAGCCCCCAGCTCGCCTCGATCACGCGCTCGTCCGCCCCCGTGATCGGATTCCGGGTGAACATGACCCCGGCGACCTCGGGATCGAGCAGCGCCTGGACGACCACGCCGACGCTGGGCCGGACGAAGAGACCGGACCGCTGGCGATAAGTGATCGCCGAGTCCGAGTTGGCCGACCACCAGACCTCCGTCACCGCCTCGGCCACCTCTTCTGAGGACGAGACGCCCAACACCGTGAGGTGCTGCCCCGCGAAGCTCGCCTCGGCGCCATCCTCGTCGACGGCGGAAGAGCGGACTGCCAGCGGACAAGGCAGCGACCGGGCCGACTTCGTGACCTTCCGGGTCGCGCGCTCCTCTCCCGAGGCGACCGCCTCGACGATCGCTCCCGACAGCGCCACACCGGGCGGCAGCGGCAAGCCTCCCCGCGCCGCTGCTCCGAGGCCGACCGCCTTCGAGCCGAAGATCGCGTCGTCGCGCGCCTTCTCGAGCGGGACGATCTGCTTCACGCCTGGACGCTGACCTCGCCCGCATCACCGTCCACGCGCAGCGTCATCCCGTCGGTGATGCGGGTCGTCGCGTCGCGGGTCCCGACCACGCCGGGAATCCCGTACTCGCGAGCTACGATCGCCGAGTGCGAGAGCAGGCCGCCGCTGTCGGTCACGATTGCGCCGAGGAGTGGCAGCAGGATGTTAAAGGCCTCGCTCGTCGACTCGGTCACAAGCACGTCTCCCTGCACGATTCGGTCGAACTCAGCCGGATCGGAAACGCGGCGGGCCGGCCCTTCGTAGGCGCCGCCGCTCGCCCCGAGCCCACGCAGGACCTGCCCTTCGTGCTCGGCCTCCGAGCTGCCGAACAGAGAGCCGATGGCGATACCGATCGCGCGCATGATCCGCGCCGGGGCAGGCGGTAGGCCGCTCAGGTCGGGCGGAGGCGGAGGCTCCGGACCGAGCAGCGCCGGCGCCTCCTTGGCGTCATGGGAAGTGCGCCAGTCGAATCGCTCGGCGAGCTCGTCGGCGGAGGGTCCGTCGGCGCCCGACAGCAACGAGCACATCTCCTCGAAGCCAGCCTCGACGAAGTGCTCGCCGTCGTTGATCCTACCCTTGCCGGCGAGCCGGCGACCGGCCGCCAGCACGGCCCGCCGCATGATCCCGGAAGCCCAGATGTCGCTGTATACGCCCCGCTCGTCGCGCAGCCTGTACATCAGCCGCGCCTCGCCCAGCAACTCGTCGAACCGACCCTGGTGCTGCTCGGCCACCTGCGCGCGCACCTCGGTGATCCGGTCTTCTGCGTCCGACTTCGGGGTCCCGCCTGCTTCGACGGCGGCGCGAATTGCGCGGAGCAGCACGTCGGGCAGCTCGAGCGCATAGCGCTCGCCGATGTCGAACCCGTCGAGGAGCCGATATCCCACGAAGTCCAGGTACGCGGAGGCCGCGGCTCCGGTGTCGCCTTCGAGCGCACGCAACCCGTCCAGCACCTCCGCCGGCTCGCCGTCCGACTCGAGAAGCCGCCGGGCGGAGGAATCGTTTGCGACAGCGGCGATCAGCCGCTCGGACTCGGCCGACGCCCCTGCGGACACAGGCGCCGCGCCCTGCATCATGCCGAGCAGGTGGGCGGGTGGCAGACCGGTCCAGTCCCCTACGTGCGCGAGTAGGTCTCCCGTCGGCAGCATGGCCGCCGCGGTGAAGCGCATGTGCTGGAAGATCATCTCGGCGTGGTGGTCGCGACAACGCGTCAGATACGCGACCAGGTCCTCGTCGGACAGGTCCTCGGGGTCGACCGACTGGAGCTCACGGTGAGCTTTCACCGACGCGGGCTTGAAGGTCTCCTCCCAGTCGCGGAGCTGCTCGCGCCAGAGCCTGCGCTCGAACACTTCATCCGCCCGCTCGAAGCGGCGGGGGACCTCGTCGTCGGGCACCGGCCGCATCGAGCTGTAGGCGAACCCGTTCACGTACGCGTACGTCATGGTGTCGATCAGCATCCCGTAGAAGCGGGTGAATTCACCGAAGCCCCGCGAGAAGGGCTCGGGGTGTAGCTCCGCCCAGTAACGGGTCACCGGGCGCGGGAAGTGAACGGGGTCGAGTTCCCAGGAACCCGGCCCCGGGGGCTCGAATCGACGTTCGGTCGCTGCCTGTCGAACGTTCACTGGCGAGTCCTTTCCCGGCGCGTCTGAGCGCCTGTCGGTCGACCTTGGGACATCTTCCCCCGCCGAGCGGGCGACGGCAAGCGGTGCCGGGATGCCCGGAGCGGGGATCGGAGAGACTGCTCGCGTGACGACGCCGGCGAAACTGTCGCGAGGCCCTTGGTTCGTGGGAGTGCTGTGACTGCTGGGCTTCCGCTCCCGAAGCGGAGTCCATGGGCGGTGAGCCGCATGTAGCGGCTGCGCTCTGCTGCGGTCTGTCGCTTCCAGGCTGCTTCCAGGAAAGCCCTGAGCATCCTTTTCGACGCGCGCACGTCTGTAGGGGTATGACGAACTCCACACCCGCCGCGAGCGCCGCGCCCCGTCCCCTGGACGAGCTCGTCCGTATCGCGCGCACCGAGCGGATCGCGACCGGGCGTCGAGCGGCCGACGCAATCGTGCTCGAAAACCTCACCAAGACCTACCAGGACGGCACCGAAGCCGTGCGCGGCATCTCGCTGCGCGTGGCGTCCGGTGAGGCCTTCGGCATCCTCGGCCCGAACGGTGCTGGCAAGTCGACCACGATCGGCATGCTCGGCACGCTCGTCAAACCAACAGCTGGCCGTGCCCGGGTCGCCGGCTTCGACGTGGCCGCGGAGCCGGCCGCGGTGCGCCGGCGCATCGGCTTTGCGATGCAGCAAGCCGGAGTCGACGACTTCGCCACACCGAAGGAGCTGATGGTTCTTCAGGGGCGGCTCCACGGACTCCCCAAGCACGAGGCGAACTTGCGCGCCGGACTGCTTCTCCAAGTCATCGGGCTTGAGGAGGAGGCCGGCAGGCGCCTGGCGACACTCTCGGGGGGAACGAAGCGCCGGGTCGACCTGGCGGCTTCGCTCATGCACCTGCCGCCGATCCTGTTCCTCGACGAGCCCACCGAGGGTCTCGATCCGCGCAGCCGCAGCGGTATCTGGGACACGCTCGACCAGCTCCGGAGGCAGCTCGGCGTCACGCTCGTTCTCAGCACGCACTACATGGAAGAGGGCGACCGACTCTGCAGACGCATCGCCATCATCGACCGCGGGAACGTTGTCGCCGAGGGTGCACCTGCGGAGCTCAAGGCGAGCGTCGGCCGGGACGCAAGCCTCGAGGATGTCTATCTCCACTACACCGGGCGGACTTTTGACGACACGAGGAGAGCGGCATGACCGCTGCGACCCAAACATTGCTACTTGCGCAGCGCGCGCTAGTGCAGTTTCCGCGCAACCCGATCCTGCTCGGCTTCTCGCTCATGCCGGTGCTGATCATGTACCTCGTCTTCGGCGGGCTCTTCGAGGGCGTGACACAGCTCCCCGGCTTCCCCACTGACAACTACTTCGAGTACTTGGCGCCGACCGCGGTCCTGCTCGCCACGGTCCCCGGGATCGGCAACGCCGGCGTGGCGCTGGCCGCGGATTTCCAGAATGGCTACTTCCACAAGCTCCTGACCACCCCGACCTCGGTCGGCGCCGTGATGCTCGGCCGCCTGATAGGCGACTGCGTGCGGCTGGCGGTGCAGGCAGCGCTCGTCCTTCTGCTTGCGATTGCGCTCGGCGCCCATGTGGCGACGGGGGTCCCTGGAGCGCTGCTGATGATCGCGATGGGCACGCTGCTCGGGATCGTCACCTTCGGCGCGATCAGCGCCAACCTTGCGATCCGTACGCGCGACGCCGCGGCCGTTCAGGCAATTCAGCCGATGGCGTTCATGCTGATCTTCCTGACGAGTGCCTACCAGTCGACGGACCACATCGATAGTGCCGTCCTGCGCACGATCATCGAGCTGAACCCGGCCGAGCACGTGCTACGTCCGATGCGCGAGCTCATGCTCAGCGGGTACGACTGGGGCGAAATTGGAACCGGCTTCCTCGCGATCGCTGCGCTCGGAATGCTGGCGCTCCCGCTGACCGCGCGCAACTACCGGAGAGCCTACAGTTGAACGAGGAGAGATCGATGACCGAGCAGACCGAGATCACTCCGGCTCCGTCCCCGAGTGAGACGCACATTTCCTGCTGCAGCGCGGGGGCCCAGACGAGCTGTTGCGTGCCGTCCGAGAAGGTGAGCTGCTGCGGCGGCGGGCCGGACTCGGGGAGGTGCGGATGTCGGTAGGCGCGTCCAACGCATCGGCGGAGGAGCTCTGGACCGACCTCCAGGCGCGGCTGCGCGGGTTCGTCGGCCGACGAATCGGCGACCCGCACGCAGCCGACGACGTGGCCCAGGAGGTGCTCCTACGCCTTCACCGGAGCCTGGGCGATCTGCGCCTCGAGGATCGGCTCGACGCGTTCGCCTACCGCGTCGCGCGCAACGCAATCATCGACCACTACCGCTCCCGCGCGAGCGCCAGGGAAACACTCGCCGAGCCCGGCGACCTCGTCACCCGCATCGATTCGGGCAGGGACGACGTTCGGGATTCAGACAACGATGGCGCCCGGCAGGAGCTAGCCCGCTGTCTCGCCCCGCTCGTTCAACAGCTTCCCGAGCCATACCGCGAGGCTCTAACGCTCACCGACCTCGGCAAGCTCTCCCAGGTAGAGGCCGCCGTAGTCGTCGGCTTGTCTGTCCCGGGCATGAAAGCGCGCGTTCAGCGCGCGCGCTCTCAGGTTCATCAGCTGCTCACCGGTTGCTGCGACGTAGCCATGGACGGCACCCGGCACATCACCGAGGTGCGGCGCACGGGGCCGTGCGACTGTCCGCCCCTGTCGCCTGGCTGAGCACCGACCGAGCGGGAAGCCGATCACCTTCAGGCGCCGCGCGATGAACCGCCTACGCTCCGTCAGCCCTGCACAGGCCTCGCTGCCGTCGTCATGAGTGGGGTCGTCGTGGCTCAGCGTTTGAGGGTGCGCAGCGTAACGGTCGCCGCCGGGTCGTTGACGCTTGGAGTCGTCGTGCCGCGCGGGCTAGTGACGCACTGGACACGGAGGGACGCATGCGATGGAGGGATCGCACAGCCCCACGCGGTGGTGCGCACTACCAAAAACGCTTCCAGACAACTAGTGGCGGCATCCTCGTCCGTTGCTGTGACTTCAGGGCCTTCCGCCCGGAAGCGGAGTCATGACGATGGGCGGTGCCCGGTTCGAACGGGCGACCTCTTGCTTGCAAGGCGCGAGCAGGTGCTGCGTTCCACCGCCGGCTGCTTCCACAGCAGCGGCAAATTAGTCGGCACGACTCAGCCGCCGTTCGAGGCGACGACGTAACGGCGGCTCGGCTGGCCGCGCAGCGCCGTCGCCGGCGGTAGCGGCGTCCCCCGGGCAGTCGCGCCGGCAACGACGGGGAGGACGAGCCTCGACGCCAGGTCACCTCCGACCGCGACGGTGTTGCGCGTGTCGCCACGGTCGACGGTGGCGAACTGCCAGCGTGGACGGTCGCCACCCGTCGCCTCGACCGTTACTCGGATCCGAGAGCCGGCGCGGAAGGCGTGGGTGACCGGCCAGATCGGGACCCGCACGAGGCTGAACCGCCCGCTCGGCAGCGCCGCGGCGTCGCGGCGGAGGTGGGTCGGAACCGGGTCGATCGAGGTCGATCGGCGCGGATCGAGCTTGCGGTGCGATGCGCGCAGCCAGCCATTCTGCACGTACGTCTCGCCGCCGTCAGGACGCACTTCACTGAGCGTGACCTGGAGGTCGGTGTTGCGCGCCGAGGACCGCAGATGGAGGTCTAGACTCGACGGCCCCGCGATCACAGCGTCGGTCGCCAGCGGCTTCGACACCCAGCCCAGCCCCTTGCCGGCGGCGATCGGCTTCCAGTTGTAGGGAGGCTGGGCCTTCCAGGCGTCGGCCCCGCCGTCGCCGGGAAGCGTTCGCGCGGGACGCGCACTTGGATCGGCGATGTAGCTCACCGAACGCCGCCTTGGCGGCCTGCGGCCGAGCGCGCCTTTCGGGCGCAGGAAGTAGCGTCGGGCGCGCACCTCGCGCGGCGGCCAGGCGCTGTAGTTCAGCTCCCACGAGGCGCCGATGGAGCCAAGGCCCGCCGGCCCGGCGCCGTTATCCATCAGCAGTCGCACGTGCGGGTCCTTGCGGAACTCCGCCTTGGCCGCGGCGACGCTGGTAAAGCCTGCGAAGCGCGACTGCTGCACGGGGGCCGCTCCCGCGTCCGCGAGGAAGCGGTACAGCTCGCCGCTCAGCGCGATGACGCTCGGCGGGATACGCGGAATCTCTTGGCCGACGTACAGCTTGAGAAACTCGGCCCAACGGGTGATCGTGGTCGGCCCGAGCGAGTCGGCGTGCACCCCGTTCTGGAGCGAGATGAAGACGTTCGGCTTGCCGTTCAGCACACTGAGCGCCTCGGGGAAGTGCCCGCCCGTTTGCTCGTCGTGGAACTGGCCGACGAGGAAAACCGGCACGCGCGCCCGCGCAAGCCACGCACCAGGCGAGCGCGCCGCGTAGAGCGATGGCGTTCGGAACGGCTGCCGGCGCTGGACCCGAAGCGCGTTCTGCGTCTGCAGCCTCAGGCGCTGGTTCGCCAAGCAACGCTTGTCCCCCATCCGGACGAGCTGGCGTGCGTAGGGCTGGCCGCCTCGGGGGGCCGGCCGCGCGTCCTCCATGCGGTCCTGCAGCCAGCTCCGGCCGAAGCCCGAATTGCGGATCCCCCCGGGGTAGCCGCTGCCGGTGTAAAGGTCGTCGGTCACCGACATCGGCGTGATCGCCGCGAGGTGAGGCGGCCGGGTCCCGGCGACGAACAGCTGGGTGATGCCGGAGAACGAGATTCCAGCCATGCCCACCTTGCTGCCCTTCACCCACGGCTGCGCGGCGACCGTCTCGACCGCGTCGTAGCCGTCATAGGTGGTCGGCAGGCCGAAGAGATCAAAAACGCCGCCCGAGCATCCCGAGCCGCGCATCTGCACGCTGACGACCGCGAAGTCGAGCATCGGCGCGATCAGCGAGCCGACGGCGGTCCCCGTGGCTGGCGCGAGCGGGTCCGGCTCGGTGCTCTGGCCGGACAGCTGTCTCACGACGGAGTCGAAGAGGTCATGCGGCGCAGCCACCTGGTAGCCGGAATATTCGATGACCGTCGCGAAAGGCCCGTCCGCGAGGGTCTTGCCGCGCGGCAGCCGGACCGTCATCGCCAGCTCCACCCCGTCGCGCATAGTCACGTAGTTGAGCCCCTGCTTCAGGGTCTTGCGGCGATAGAACGACTGCTTCGGGTTCTGCCCCGGGCGCAGCACACGGAAGCGCTTACTCCAACGCACCCGCCCCGCCATGCGGCGCACTGTGTAGCCGCGGCCAGGCGCGACGTTGCGGAAGATCTCGCTTCCGAGCCGGTCGGCGCGCCCCTTCCTCACAACGCGACCCTGAGCGCTTACGAGCTCAAGTCGCTGCCCCGTCTTGGCGCCGAGGACGTAGGCGTGGCGGATACCCCCGCGGGCCTCGAACGCGGCCGTCGCGGTGGTCGCGGCTACGCCACCCACAGCGAGCAGCAGCACGAAAGCGACGGGGATCCGTCGTAGTCGTACGGGCGGGCGCTCCTCAGGGCACCGGATCGGCGACTCCCTCGTCGGTGGTGAACGGCGCGAAGGCTTGGGCGCGTGCGTAGAGCTTGTACAGCCGCATCTCGTCGGAGAACTCGCTTGCGCAAACCCGTTGGAAGATTCGGTACGCCTTCTCGTCGGAGAGATCCGACACGGCCGACTCCGAGCTCTGCGGCGTGAGCTGCCCGCGTATGTCCTCGATCGTCGCGTAGCGCCGCCTCATCGAGCCCCCCCGCCAGTCTCGACAGTTCGCGAACTGGGCCGTGGAATTTCCGCGCACAAGGCCCACGCCCCGGATGTCGACCGGGGCGTCCCCGCCGCCGCCGGCGTCCCCCCCGCGGCCGTCGTCTCCGCACGCGGGCAGCGCGACTCCGGCCGCCACGAGCGCGAGCATGGCTAGGCTCTTGCGGCTCACGCCATTCAAGGATTCAGTTCGGCGAGCCGTTTCCGCAGCGCCTCCGCCTCGGGCGACTCTTCAAACTCCTGTGCGGCGCCGGCTCGGCTCAGGGCGGTGCTACGCGCGGTCGCGCTGCCGGGCCTGCGCGGCCGCACCCACCAGTCGCAGTCCTTCGGCCCGGTGTCGTCGTCGGGCCCGTTCGCGCAGTCGATCAGGTAGGCGAGCTTCGCGGCGTCGTCGTTGCCGACGCTCGTGGCGCAGTTCGACGGCAGCATCTGAGGCGGCGCTCCCGGAAGGCGTCCGGCCTCGCCCGGACCGGTGACGCTGGCAGGCGTCCCATCTGGGCCGGTGTTCTCGTACCAGCAGTTTCCGGTGTTCGTGCTGAAGAGCTCACCCCACCAGAAGTCATTGCCGTTCGGCCTCCTCCGCTCAGCGCCGCGCGTGTAGGCATTTCCGAACATGCCGATAGCTGTCGGGAGACGGAATGCCCTCGGCGCTCTCCCGACCCGGTTGCGGAAGAACTGGTTGCCACACGAGGTCGACAGCCCGTTGGCGGGCGCACCCGGGCACGAGACCCCGGGGAAGACGTCGCCCTCCGCGCCGCCGCCGTTCGTCAGCGCGTCCGGGATGGCGAACAGCATCGCTCCGTCGCGCCAGTTGTCGAAGATCCAGTTGTGGTGTACGCGGGCGTCGTTCATGCCGGCGTAGGTAATTCCGGTCCCGATCGGCACACCTACCAGAGGCGCCACGGGCGGATTGCTCGTGTAGAGGTCGAGGTTGTTCGCGTAGATGAAGTTATGGTCGATCTCCGAGCTGTCGGCAGGGAAGCCGGGATGGCCGGCGGCCGAGAGGGTGTCGCTCGCGATCCCGGTCATGTTGCCGTAGATGTGGTTGCGCGTGATGCGGACGGCGTTGCCCATCGAGCCCGAGTAGCCGAGCGCGGAGCCGTGGAGATCGCATCTCCTGATGACGGTGTTGGGACGCGGGGCGTCGGGATAGAAGTCGGTCCGCTGAGACCCCGTCTCGGGAGACGCACCGGGGTACACCGCCGCGTCGCCCGCGCCGAACCCGTCGCAGTTCTGGACGACGTTGTGGTCCGAGGTGAAGGACAGGTGACCGTAGTCAGCGCCCCAGAAGAACTTCACGCGGTCGAGCAGGATCCCATCGACCTCCTCGTTGTAGAACGTGTGCTCCTCCGCACTACGCAGGAGGAAGTTGCGTCCGACGAAGCCGTCGGCGCGGTCCACTCGCATGACGACGTCCTTGGCGTAGCCGCCCGGCTTGGCCCCCGCCCGCTTGCTCCGGTACCTGGTACCGGCATCCATGATCACGTCCTCGGGCTTCGGCCCGGTGCCCTCGATCTGGAGGTTGCACCGCAGGCAGCGACCCAGCTCCTGCGCAGGGATTCCTCTGCGGTCGGAGCGCGGCGGCTCTGGCGGATCGCCCGTGATCGCGCGCCCCTGCACGTAGATCAGGTTCTGGTCGTTGGGGCACGTGACCTGATACTCGTAGCTCGGCGTGAGGTCACCGCTGGCGTCCCTCTGGAGCAGGCTCGGATTGCACCTGGGGTCGTTCTCC
>DASQTS010000122.1:0-2155 GCA_035641775.1 Thermoleophilaceae bacterium | reverse complement strand
GAAGTACGCGTAGTCGCGCGTCACGAGGCCGCGGTTGTTCACCTGGATCGCGAAGCGCGGCGGCTTCGTCTCGAACTGGCTCATGTAGTAGATCTTCAGCCGCTTGCCGCGCACCGCCGCGGGCTGGCGGATCGCCTGGATATCGCTCACGAAGCGGTTCAGCTCGGGCGTCGGGATCCACTGCGCCGAGCGGTCGGCGAGCCAGAGCGCCTCGGCCACCAGCCGCTTGAGGCCGCGCCCGGTCGCGGCCGCGACCGCCATCACCTGCGGGCGCTGGCGCAGCTTGCGGGCCACCCTCGCCTTCGCGTCCTCGAGCTCGGTCTGGGCGATGTCCCACTTGTTGAGCGCGATCACCGTCGCGCATTTCTGCTTCATCGCGAGCTCCGCCACGCGCAGGTCCTCGGTCGTCACGCCCTCGCTCGCGTCGCACACGACGATCGCCACGTCCGCGCGCTCGGCCGCCTGCTCGGAGCGCAGCTGCGCGTAGTAGTCCACCGTCCCCGCCACCTTGGTCCGTCGCCGCAGGCCGGCCGTGTCCACGAGGATCACCTCGCGGCCCTCGAACTCGATCCGGGTGTCGATCGCGTCGCGCGTCGTGCCCGCCACGTCGGTCACGATCACGCGCTCTTCCCCCAGCAGGTTGTTGACAAGCGACGACTTGCCCACGTTCGGCCGGCCGATCAGCGCGAGCCGGGTGACCTCCACGCGCTCGGCGCTCACCTGCGGGAGCCGCTCCACGATCCGGTCGAGCAGGTCGCCCGTGCCGAGGCCCTGTGTGGCCGACACGGGCATCGGGTCGCCGAGGCCGAGCCCGTAGAACTCGCCGGCGAGCCCCTGCTGCCGAGCGTCGTCCACCTTGTTGGCCGCCACGAGCACGGGCACCTCGCCGCCCCTCAGCTCGCGCGCAAGCTCCGCGTCGCCCGGGCGCAGGCCGGCGCGGGCGTCCACCACGAGCACCGCCAGGTCCGCCTCGTTCAGCGCGATCAGCGCCTGCCGGCGGATCTCCGCCGCCATCTCGTGCTCGCCCGCGAAGTCCACGCCGCCCGTGTCGATCAGTGTGAAGCCCACGCCGTTCCAGTCCGCGTCGATCTCCTTGCGGTCGCGCGTCACGCCGGCCTGCTCGTGCACCACCGCCTCGCGCGTCCCGGACAGACGGTTCACGAGCGTCGACTTCCCCACGTTGGGATAGCCCACGACCGCGACGGTCGGGCGCCTCATCTCGCTTGGTCCACGAGCTCCACGATGCGCCGCACCACGCCGTCCACGTCGAGCCCGGTGGTGTCCACCTCGACGGCTCCGGGCGCCTGCAGCAGCGGCGAGTGCTCGCGGTCCATGTCCTGGGCGTCGCGGAGCGCCTGGTCGCGCAGGACGGTCCCGACGTCGGTGCCCAGCTCCTCCGCCCGCCGCCGGGCGCGCTCCTCGGGCGAGGCGGTGAGGAAGACCTTCACCGCGGCGTCCGGTGCGACGACCGTGCCGATGTCGCGCCCCTCGGCCACCCAGTCGCCGGCGGCGAGCAACCCGCGCTGCTTCCTCACCAGCGCCTCGCGCACCGCGGGGTCGGTCGCGACGGCCGACGCCGCCTCGGAGACCTCGGGCGTGCGGATCGCCTCGGTCACGTCGTCGCCGTTCGCGAGCACGCGCTCGCCGAGCCGGATGTCGATCTCGGACGCCCGCTCTGCGGGCGGCCCGCCGTGGCGCAGCGTCATGAGCCCCACCGCCCGGTACATCGCGCCGGAGTCCATGTAGGTGAAGCCGAGCGCGCGCGCGAGGGCGCGCGCGACCGTGCTCTTCCCCGCCCCGGCGGGGCCGTCGATGGCCACGACCATGGGCCGGAAGGCTACGACGGCTTGGTGGTCATGGCCCAGATGGCCACGAGGTACGCCACGAGGACGAGCGCGAGCAGGACCAGCACCGCCGTCCGGAGTCCGCCCCCCCGCCCGCGCTTCACGGCTCGCCACGCGCAGACGGTCGCCCCGATGATCAGGAGGAAGGTGCTCTCGGAGGTGGCGAAGCCGATCCCGATCCACGCGGGCTCCGGGTCCACGTCGTCCCAGCCCTGCTCCGAGAAGACCCACTGGGCCGCCACTCGCATGACGATCCAGCTCGGGATAGCGCCCCACAGCAGCGCTCGGTAGCCGAGCCGGTGGTTGTCGGA
>DASQTS010000121.1:0-4100 GCA_035641775.1 Thermoleophilaceae bacterium | reverse complement strand
CGGCCGCTGCCTGCTGCCCGGCTTCACGGACTCGCACGTCCACTTCCCGACCTGGTCGCTCGGGCTGCGCCAGGCGCGGCTGGAGGGAGCGCGGTCGCTCGAGGAGGCGCTCGACCGGGTGGTGGCCGCGCGGTCGCACGTGCGTGAGGGTGGCTGGCTGCGGGGTCTCGGTTGGCGCGAGGGCGACTGGGCGGAGGCACCCACCCGCGAGGCGCTCGACCGCGCCGTGGCGGACGTGCCAGTGGCCCTGATGTCGAAGGACTACCACTCGCTCTGGCTCAACAGCGCGGCGCTCGAGCGGGCCGACGCGCCGCTCGAGGTGCAGGGCGGCGTGGTCGAGGAGAGCGGCATCCTGCGCGAGAACGCCGCCTGGGCGTTCCGCGACCGCTACGTGAGGCCCACCGTGGACGAGATGGTCGAGGCGAGCCGCGAGGGCATGCGCGTCGCGGCGTCGCGCGGAGTCGTGGCGGTCCACGATAAGGACGGCTGGCTCGGTGCCTTCGAGGTCTTCGAGCGGCTGCTCGAGGCCGGCGAGCTCGGCGTGCGCGTCTGGCAGTCGTTTCCCTGGGACCGGCTCGACGACCTGCGTGGGCTCGGCCTCCGCTCGGGCTTCGGCAACGACATGCTGCGCATGGGCTACCTCAAGGGCTTCATGGACGGCACGCTCGGCTCCGCCACGGCGCGCCTGCTCGACGGCTCGGGCGTGGAGATCTCCAGCCGCGAGGTGCTCGAGGAGGTGGTGCGCCGCGGCGCCGTGGCGGGCTGGCCGGTCGGCGTGCACGCGATCGGCGACGGCGCGAACCGCGCCGCGCTCGACGCGTTCGAGGCCACGCGCGGCGCGTGGAAGCCGCGCGGGCTGCGGCCGCGCATCGAGCACGCGCAGCTCCTCGACGACGCTGACGTGGCGCGCTTCGCGGAGCTCGGCGTGGCGGCGTCCGTGCAGTTCAGCCACGCGCCGTCGGACCGCGACCTCGCCGAACGCCTCTGGGAGGGCCGCCAGGGCGCCTACGCGTACCGCTCGCTGCTCGACGCCGGGACGCTGCTCGCGAACGGCTCGGACGCGCCGGTGGAGGAGCTCGACCCGCTGGCCGGCATCGTGGCGGGCGTGCTGCGCACGCTCGACGAGCGCCCCGCCTGGCGGCCCGAGCAGGCGGTGACGGTCGAGGAGGCGCTGCACGCGGCCTGCGTCGCGCCCGCCTGGCTCGAGCACGCGGAGGAGCGCCGCGGCCGCCTCCGGCCCGGGATGCTGGCGGACGCGGCCATCCTCGACCGCGACCCGTTCACCTGCCCGCCGGAGGAACTGCCGGAGGTCACGGTGGAGGGGACGCTCGTCGGCGGCCGCTGGACCTACAGGTCCTTCTGAGTCATGTGGTCCGCGGGTGTGACGCTGATCAGCCGGAATCCCTCTCCGCTCACGAACTTGTGCGGCGTCTCGGCCGGCACGACGGCGATCTGACCCTCTGCCAGCTCGAGCGTCTCATCGCCGATCGTGAAGGTCGCGCTTCCGGCCTCGACGATGAAGGTCTCGTCGTACGGATGGGTGTGCAGTCCGGGCCCGGCGCCCTCGGGAAAGGTCCCGATGAAGAACGAGACGCTCGAGCCGTGCCCGAACCCCTCGAAGCGCCCGATCAGGTTGCCCGGCAGATCGGCCACTTGGATCGGGGTGGTCATGGACGCAGCCTACGTCGCGGGCGCGGCTCTTCGGCTGGCCAACCACAGCGCCGGGCCCGACACGAGCGCCGCGGCTCCGAGCGCCAGCGCGGCCACGCCGAGCGCCTCGAGCGCCACTCCGCCGAGCAGCGCGAGCCCCGCACCCGTGAGCCCGCTCAGCAGGTCGTTGAAGCCCATGAGCCGCCCACGCTCGCTCGGAAGGGTGCTGTCGGCCAGCTCGGCGGTCGCGGCCACGAACGAGAAGTTCCAGCCGAGGCCCAGGCCGAACAGCGCGATCGCCGTGGCCACGACGCTGTCGATCCACAGGAGCGAGATCACCGAGAGCGCCATGCCGATCAGGCCGCCGTACAGGGCGATGGGCCTGCCGATCCGGTCGATGATCCGGCCCACGACGAGCACGAGGGCGTACATCCCGATCACGTGCGCGCCGATGATCGGGAACACGTTGTGCGCGGCGTGGTGCTGGTGGTCCACCACCACCGCTCCCGTGAGCGTCATCACCCCCACCATCACGCCGAAGCTCGCCTGGGCGGCCAGCAGCGCGGGGATCACGCCCGGGCGCCGGATGATCTCCTTCAGCGGGACCGCCGTTGACGGCGGCGGCTCGCCCGTGTGCAGGATGTCCGCGATCCGGCGCGGATCCGGCCTCACCAGCAGTACGAGCGCCAGCGCGGCGACCATGAACCCGGAGCCGGCGAGCCACAGCGGGGCGAGCGAGTCCCCGTCGAGTTCCTTGCCGGAGAGGAGCGGGCTGAAGACGGCCGGGCCCAGGATCGCCCCGAACACCGCGCCGAAGAGCACGAGCGCGATGCCGTGGGCGCGGCGCTCGGGCGGGTACATGTCGCCGGCAGCGGTGCGCGCCAGCAGCGCTGTGCCGCTCGCGGCGCCCACGCACAGGAAGCCCAGCAGGACGAGCGGCGCGATCTCCGCGGCGCAGCCGATGGCCGCGAAGACGCCGCCGAGCGCGCCGGTCGCGAAGCCCGCGGCGAGCACAGGGACCCGCCCGAGCCGGTCCATCGCACGGCCGGCCGCGGGCGCCACGAGCGCGCCCGAGGCGAGCACGATCGCGGGGCCGAGGCCGAGTAGGCCCTCGATCCCGATCACCTGCACCAGCGTGATCGACGCCACCGCGGCCTGGAGCTGGAGCATCCCCGAGTTCGCGGCCAGAGCGGCCGACAGAAGGGCGGTATTGCGGGCGATCGGCAGGTCCGTCATCGGCGGTGGGGCAGCGTACCGACGTGTAGCCAGGCGGGGTACCGGGCATACCCCAACTGGCTATGAGGCAGGCATGGCTACCCGCTGCGCCCGAGGGGGCGCCACAGGCTCGCGCACTCGTGCGCGAAGCCGCGTCCGAACTCGAGCTCGACGCCAACACCACGTACGAGCTGATGCTCGCGACTACCGAGGCGTTCGCGAATGCGGTCGAGCACGGGACGCCCTGCAAGACGGGCGGTGTCTTCGTCTGCGTGCGAAGCCACGGGCGCGGAGTCGGCATCGAGGTGTGCGATTGCGGCGGCTGTTTCCCGAGCCCGCCCGACTCTCGTAAGCCGCGGGCGGAGGGTGGCCGGGGCATCGCGATCATCGCGGCCATCATGGACCGCCTCGAGGTGCTGCCCGACGGCGACGTGACCCGCGTCTGCTTCGAAAAGTGGCTGGCGCCGGCCTGAGCTAGGCGGCCGGCGCGGCGAGCTCGAACCAGACGCGCGTCCGCTCGCCGTGCTCCACGCCCCAGCTCGCGGCCATCGACTCGATCAGGACGAGGCCCCAACCGCCCTCCTCGTCGAGCGGCTGGTCGCGCGGCGTGTGCTCGAAGCCCACGCCCGGGTCGCTGACCTGGACGCGCACTCGACCGCCGTCGAGGGCGCTCAGCTCGAGCTCGATGACCTGGTCCTCGGCGGCCCCGCCGTGGCGGACCGCGTTGTTCACGAGCTCGCACGTGAGCAGCAGCAGCGTGCTCTCGAGCTCGGACGGCAGCCACGACGCGGCGCTCTCGATCCACGAGCGGGCGCGCTCGGGCGCGCGGCTCCCGCCCGCGATCGCTATCCGAAGCCGCTTGCGCGGCGTATTGATCGCCGGCTGAAGGTGGAGTGCCTGGGTGGTCTGGTAAGCCATCGGGGGGAGGCGCCCCGGAACGGGATCGGCCCGGGTCTAGGTCCTTTCTCCGCGTCGGCGTCCATCTCCGTCCGCTTTAGCGGGGCAACTGACGGTGGCCGGCTGTTCTAGCTCCGATGGGGCAATACGATCCCCATTCGGAGCCAACGAATGAAGGTCGAGGACACCGAGCAGGCCCTGACCGAAGCGGTCTGCGCCCGCGTGCGCGACCACCTGGACGGCGCCGATGCCGAGCTCGCCGAGGCCTTCGCCCGGCAGCTGTACCGCTGGGTCGCGCCCGAGGACGTCGAGGAGCGCGACCCGCTCGACCTCTACGG
>DASQTS010000120.1:0-5863 GCA_035641775.1 Thermoleophilaceae bacterium | reverse complement strand
CGGCGCGTCGGCCGCTTCGCCGAGCTGACCGCCCGCGAGCTCGGGCTGCCACCGGAGGCGGTCGAGCGCATCAGGCTGGCGGGCATCCTCCACGACGTCGGGCGCGTGGCGCTCCCGGACGGCCTGGCCGCGAAGCAGGGCCCGCTCACCGACGACGAGTGGAAGTGGGTGAGGGCGCACCCGGCGGTGGGCGCGCGCATGGTCGAGACGACCGAGTACGCGGACATCCGCTCCTGGATCCTCTTCCACCACGAGCGCCCGGACGGGAACGGCTACCCCGAGGGACGGGGCGCCGACGACGTGCCGATCGAGTCGGCGATCCTCGCCGTGGCCGACGCGTACGAGGCGATGACGAGCGAGCGTCCTTACCGGCGGGCGCTCCCGCCGGACGACGCGGCCAGCGAGCTGCGGCGCGGCGCCGGGCATCAGTTCCGCGCCGACGTCGTGGACGCGCTGCTCCGGGCCGTCTGACGAACGGGGTAACCGCTTCAAGGGACAGCGCATTCGGGTCGATAACGAGTGTGAAATGGAGCCGGTAAGCACCCTCGCTCCGCTTCTTCCGTCCGCCTGCGCGCTCGTGCTGGCGGGCGTCGCCCTGCGCCAGCGCAATCGCATCGCGCGGCTGCGCGCGCGCCTCGCGGACACGAGCCGCACCGACCCGCTCACCGGGCTGCTGAACCGGCGCGCCTTCGAGGAGCTGCTCGAGCTGGAGCTCGAGCGCGCCGTGCGCGCCGACCGCCCGCTGTCGGTCATCGTCGGGGACATCGACAATTTCCGGGCCGTGAACGAGGCCCAGGGGCACGCCGCCGGCGACGCGGCGCTCCAGGCCGTTGCCGACAACTCGCTCAAGTGGAAGCGCCGCATCGATCACGCGGCGCGCATCGGCGGCGAGGAGTTCGCGCTGCTCCTGCCCGAGACCGACGAGCGCGGGGCCTTCATCGTCGCCGAGCGCCTTCGCCGCGCCACCCACCGCAGCTTCTCGGACGCGCCGGTCGGGGTGACCTTCAGCTTCGGCGTGGCGACCGCGCCGCTCCACGCCCCGGACGGGGTCGCGCTCCTGCGCGCCGCCGACCGCGCGAGCGCCGCGGCCAAGGACCTCGGCGGCGACCGCACCGTCATCTACAGCGACGAAATCGCACGGACGCTCGCCCGCATCGGCGGGCAGGGGAGCGGCGAGCTTCAGCTCGCCACGGTGATCGCCCTCGCCGAGGCGCTCGACATCCGCGATACCGGCACGGGGAAGCACTCCCAGACCGTCGGCCGATACGCGGAGCTGATGGCGCGCGAGCTCGGCTTCACCGAGGAGCACGTCGAGCGCGTGGGCCTCGCGGGCCTACTGCACGACATCGGCAAGATCGGCATCCCGGACCGCGTGCTGTCGAAGCCCGGCCCGCTCGACGTCGAGGAGTGGCAGGAGATGTACACGCACCCCGAGATCGGCGCGCGCCTGCTCTCGAGCCCCGAGTTCGACGACCTGCGTGCCTGGATCCTCGCCCACCACGAGCGCCCGGACGGCCTCGGCTATCCGAACGCGTCCAGCGGCGACGAGATCCCGCTCGAGGCGCGCATCCTCGCGGCCGCGGACGCCTACGAGGCCATGACCGCCGACCGCGTGTACCGGGCGGCCCTCGGCGAGGACGCCGCTCGCGCCGAGCTCGAGGCCGGCGCCGGCACGCAGTTCGACGAGCACGTCGTCGCGGCCTTCCTGCGGGTGCTCGACGCGTCCCGCGCCCGCCGCTTGCGCCGCGTGGCCTAGGAGGGATTTCTCTAGGGCGCCACGCCGCTCAGGCGTGGCCAGCGGACCGCCTGCCGGAGCGCCGCGCGGCTGCGCGGGTGGGTCGAGAGGCGGAATTCGGCCTTCAGCAGCGCCGACTGGTAGTAGACGGCCATCCGCACGCGCGGGTGCGTCCTCAGGAAGCCGAAGAACTGGCGGACGAAGCCAGGGTCGTCGTGGCCCCATACGCCCCACTCGGCGAACGCGAACGGCTTGTTCCGCCAGAGCGGGTAGTCGTAGACCGCGTGCATCGCGGAGCTCGCCTTGTAGGGCGAGTACCAGGTCGTGCCGACCCAGTCCACGTACGCGCCGCCCGGCCAGAAGTGCCTCGGATGGTTCTTCGCGATCTCCGGGTTGCCGAACGAGAGCGGCACCCACATGAGCGCGACGCGCGCGCGACGGAGCTCGGCCGCGCCGGTCCGCACCGGCGGCATGCCGAGCCGGCGCAGCTTCGCGTCGATCGCGGCCACGTTCCCGCCGCGGGTGATCAGCGCGGTGCGGCGCCAGGCGCGCTTGAACTGGCCGACCGCCTGCGCCGGGCCGCGCGAGCGGCCCGAATGGTCATAGGGCGCGTACGAGTTGTTCGCGTTGTTCATCTCCGACATCGGACGCAGGTAGGTGGCCTCGCCGTGCTCGGCGAGCAGGCGGTTGAGGCCGACGAGGAAGGCGTCGCCGCCGCCGCGCGCGAGGTCGCGCGGAGTCAGCCCCGTGTCCTCGGGCGCGACGGACAGCATCGCCGCGGTTTCATGCGCGCGGGCGTCCGCGAGCCGGAACGAGAGCCAGTGGAAGTTTGACTGGCTCGCCCGCCAGGAGATGAAGTAGTTGAAGACCGCCGGGTGCTTGCCCGACTGACGCTCGAAGTCGCGGATGTTCGCCGCGCTGTAGCCGCCCTGCCCGCCCCAGAGCACCTGGCCGGAAGGCGGGACGTGGAGCGCCGCGCCCGCCCCGGCCGGCACCGCGGCGAGGGCGAACGCCACAGCCAGATACAGAGCGACGCGCATGTTCTCTACTTCGGCAGCGCGCGCCAGAGGTGAAGCCGGCGGCCCCGAACATCCGCGAGCCAACTGTCACAAAGTAGTCACAAAGTCCTCGGAACATGTACCCTTCGACACCCGGGTAGAGAGCACACAAGCGCCCCCCGCCCCGCGCTCTCCCTGGAGAACTCTTGACGACGCACGCTTTGAAAGCATCCGATACCCCCATGCCGCTTCGCGTGCTGCGGTATCTGGACCTCTGCGTCCTCGTCCTCGCCCTCCCGATCTTCATCGCGGCGGGTCTGCCGCTGCTCGGGTGGGCCGGCGCGGCGGTCGGCTGGACACTCCAGCGCGTGATCCAGGCCGCGATCGAGAAGCGGGCCCGCGCGTCCGATGACCCGCGCACCGTCGCCGGCCTCTTGACGGGCAGCATGATCGCGCGCGGCTGGATCGTCGCCGCCTCGATCTTCATCGTGGGCCTGTCCGAGCGCGAGGCTGGCCTATCCGCCGCGATCCTCGCGATCACGCTCTTCACTTTCTACTTCACGAGCCAGATGCTCACCCGCCCGTTCGAGGAGCCGAAGAAGTCATGACGACCGCGAGCGCCACGGGCAGCGGCGAGCGCAAGGGCCTGAGCCGCAAGGCGAAGATCGTCATCGCCCTCTTCATCTGGCTGGGGATCGCCGTCCTGCTCTACGCGATCTTCGGCAGCGACGGCAAGAACGAGGAATTCGCGCCCCAGGACGAGTTCAAGCTGGAGCCCTGGATCGAGCTGAAGGTCTTCGGCATCGACATGAGCATCAACAAGGCGGTGCTCTACCTGTTCCTCGCCTGCATCTTCACCGCCGGCACGATGATCTGGATCGCCCGCCGCATGCAGCAGCGGCCCAACCGCGTGCAGACCGCCGTGGAGGCTGCCTACGACCTCACCTACACGCAGATCTCGAAGGGCAACATGCCGGCCGCGACCCACGCGAAGTACTTCCCGCTCGTGGCCACGCTCTTCTTCTTCATCTGGTTCTCGAACATGCTCGGCTACATCCCGCTGCCGGTGAACGACCACGAGACGGTCGACGTCTTCGGCTTCGCCCTCCCGGCCTTCGCTCTCTACGCCGCCACCGCCAACCTCAGCATCCCGCTCGTGCTGACGCTCACGGTCTGGCTGCTCTACCAGGTGGAGGGCGTCCGCCAGCACGGCTTCGTGGGCCACGTGAAGGGCTGGCTGCCCGCCGGCGTCAAGGGCGCCGCGGCCGTCCCCATCTTCTTCATCGAGGTGATCTCCCAGTTCATGCGGATCATCTCGCTCTCGGTGCGACTGTTCGCGAACATCCTTGCGGGGCACCTGCTGATCCTGTTCATGGGAGGCGGGCTCGCCGTCCTGCTCGGCATCGCCGCCCTCGGGTGGATCACGCTGCCGGTCGCGATCGCGTTCTTCATGCTCGAGGTCGGCCTGATCGCGACCCTTCAGGCCTTCATCTTCGCCACGCTCACGTCTATCTACTTCGGCGAGGCAAGCGCCGGAGGCCACTGATGTCGTTCCACAAGGAGGACCCATGGACCTGTCAGTCCTGATTCCCATCGCACAGGCGGCCGATCCCACCGACGGCCTCAAGTCGATCGCGCTCGGCGTGGGCGCCGGCCTGGGCACGATCGGCCCGGGCATCGGCGTCGGCTACATCTTCGGAAAGGTGATCGAGTCGGTCACCCGCCAGCCCGAGATGCGCGAGGAGATCACGAGCATCCAGTGGCTCGGATTCGCCCTCACCGAGGCGATCGTCTTCTACGCATTCATCTTCGGCCTGATCGCGTTCTTCCTCTAAGCGATGACGTTACTGCTGGCAGCAACGGAGGAGGAAGGGGGAGGCGGCAGCTTCCTCGTCAGCCCGAGCCTCGGGCTGATGATCTGGACGCTGCTCGCGTTCGGGATCACGCTCTACCTGCTGAACAAGCTCGCCTTCCCTCGCATCGCCGAGGCACTCGACAGGCGCCGGCGCGCAATCGAGGAGTCGATCGAGGCGTCGCAGCGCGCGAAGGAGGAGGCCGACCAGCTGCTCGAGGAGTACCGCGCGCGGCTGCGTGAGGCCCGCGAGCAGGCGGAGGACATCGTCGCGCGCGCCCGCAAGGCGGGTGAGAATCTCCAGGACGAGACGAAGGCCCAGGCCGCGCGCCAGCGCGAGGAGCTGCTCTCGCAGGCCCGCCGCGACATCGAGCACGAGACGCGCCGCGCGCTCGACGAGCTCCGCAAGGAGGTCGCGGACATGACGGTCGTCGCGACCGAGAAGATCACGCGCAAGTCGCTCGACTCGGAGGATCACCGCCGCCTGATCGAGGAGGCGCTCGGCGAGGTCGACTTCTCCGCGCTCGCCGGCAAGGAAGGCAATGGAAGAGATCGCTGAGGTCTACGCGCGCTCGCTCTTCGAGGTGGCGAAGGAGCACGACGTGCTCGACCGCGTGCACGACGAGCTCGGCGCGTTCGCGGAGGCGCTCGACGAGGAGCGGAACCTCCAGGTCTTCCTGTTCTCGCCGTACTTCTCCTCCGAGGAGAAGAAGCGCGGCGTGAGCAGCATCGTGAGCGACGCCGACGAGCGGCTCGTGAACTTCCTCGAGCTGCTTGCAGAGCGCCACCGGATGCCGGCACTCTTCCGGATCAAGCGCGAGTTCGACGCGCTCTGGGCCGAGGAGAACAAGCTGCTCCCGGTGACCGTGACGAGCGCGGTGGAGCTCGACGACGAGCTCGTGGAGGAGATCGGCAAGCGCATCGAGGAGCAGACCGGCCGCAAGGTCGACCTGTCCTCGAACGTGGACCCCGAGGTGCTCGGGGGTCTCATGGTCCGGGTCGGGAACATGGTGCTCGACGGGACCGTCCGCAACAGACTTGAACGACTACGCAAGCAGGTAGCCAAGGCCGCCTAAGGAGATTGGACGTGCAGATCAAGCCAGACGAGATCACCAGCATCCTCAAGAGCCGCATCGAGGGCCTCGAGGACGGCGGTGCCGACCTGTCGGAGGTGGGCACGGTCCTGTCCGTGGCGGACGGCATCTCGCGCGTCCACGGGCTCGACAACGCGATGTCCATGGAGCTGCTCGAGCTGCCGCACGACGTGACCGGCCTCGC
>DASQTS010000119.1:0-2335 GCA_035641775.1 Thermoleophilaceae bacterium | reverse complement strand
CGCCGCGATGGCGGCGCTCGAGCTGCTTCGCGAGCAGCCGCGCCGTGTCGAGAAGCTTCAGCGGAACGCGGCGGTGCTGCGCGAGTCGCTCGAGGCGCTGCGCTTCCCGGTGCCCGAGACGGCGACCCAGATCATCCCGGTCGTCGTGGGCGACGCGGCCGCGGCGGTGCGCGCGAGCGAGCGCGCACTCGAGAAGGGCGTGTTCGCGCAGGCGATCCGCCCGCCGACGGTGCCCGACGGGAGCTCGCGCCTACGCCTGACGGTGATGGCGTCCCACACCCGCTCCGAGCTGCGCGAGGCGGCCCGGGTGCTGGCCACGTCGATCGCCGCCTCCCGACCGCACCGCGCACCGGACCTGCACGTCTTCGACGGCTTCCGCGACGCCGCGTAGTTTGCATAGTTGCGCGGCGTCTTCGTAACAGGCACCGACACCGAGGTGGGGAAGTCCGTGGTGGCCGCGGCGATCTGCGCGGTGCTGGCGGCGCGCGGAGAGGACGTGGCCGCGTTCAAGCCCGTGGTGACCGGGTTGGACGAGGAGCCGGGCCAGTTCGGGCGGGATCACGAGCTGCTGGCCGGCGCGGCGGGCTCCGGGCAGACACCGAGCGAGGTGGCTCTCCACGCCTTCGGCCCACCGGTCTCCCCCCACCTCGCCGCCGAGCTCGCGCAGGTCACGATCGAGCCGGCCGAGCTCGTGGCGGCGGCGCGCGCGGCCGGCGGCGATCGCGTGCTGGTTTGCGAGGGCGTCGGTGGCCTGATGGTTCCGATCACCACGGGCTACCTGGTGCGCGACCTCGCCGTCGATCTCGGCCTACCCGTGGTGGTGGCTGCCCGCCCGGGGCTCGGCACGATCAACCACACCCTGCTCACGGTGGGAGCCGCTCGCGCGGCCGGGCTCCGCGTGGCGGGCATCGTGATGACTCCCTGGCCGAGCGAGCCGTCGGCGATGGAGCGCTCGAACCGCGAGACGATCGCGCGGCTGAGCGGCACCGAGGTGAGTGCGCTTCCGCTGACCACCCCGGAGGAGCTCGCCGAGGCCGGGGCGTCCCTGCCGGTCGACCACTGGCTCTAATCTCGCCGCATGGCCGCCGACGAGGACGCCGCCCGCGCGGAGGACGACACCCCCGAGCTTCTCGTCAAGCTCCGAGAGCGAAAGGAGCGCCACAAGCAGCGCAACATCTTCCACCGGGCCGCGATCGTGGTGGCCGGCGTCGTGATCGTCCTCGCCGGCATCGTGATGTCGGGCCCCGGAGTCCCCGGTCCGGGGATCGTCACGATCCTGATCGGGCTCGGCTTCCTGGCGCTCGAGTTCGACCGCGCGGAGCGCTGGATGGAGAAGGTGATCATCTGGGGCGACCGGGCCGCGGAGCGCGCCGAGAACACGACCACGGGGCAGCGAATCGCCGCCGGCATAGCGACCGCGGTCGTCCTCGGGGCCTTCGCGGTTGCCGCGATCCTCTGGGACATCCCCCTTGTGCCGATCCTCTGATATCGTACTATTTTGTCCGATATAGGATCAAAAGGAGGATCCATGATCGCAACAACCCCCGAGGCGACCATCGAGCGCTTTTCCCAGCTCCTCGCCGCGGGCGACCTCGAGTCGATGGTCGCGCTGTACGAGCCCGACGCCACCTTCGCCCCCCAGCCGGGCGAGAGCGTCAGCGGGCGTGACGCAATCCGCGCCTCGCTCAGCGGCTTCCTCGCCGTCAAGCCGCGGATGACCGGTCAGATCGAGAAGGTGCTTCGCGCAGGCGATACCGCGCTCGTGGCCAACCGCTGGAGCCTCAGCGGCACCGCCCCGGACGGCCAGCCGGTCTCGAGGGGCGCCACAAGCGCCGACGTGCTTCGCCGACGTCCTGACGGGTCGTGGGGAATCGTGATCGACGACCCGTGGGGAGCCGCCGCCTAGGTGCCCGACCCGCTCGCGAGCCGTGACAACCTCGGTTTTCTCCTGGCGAAGGCCTCGCAGCGCTGGAACGAGCTGCTGCAAGAGGCCTTCGTCGCGGCGGGCTTCCCCGAGGTTCGGGCGTCTTATGGATCGGTCCTGCTGCCGCTCTTCGAGGAGGACGGGCTGCGGATGGGCGACGTCGCTCGCCGCGCGCGCCTCTCGAAGCAGACTATGACGACCATGGTCCGGCTCGCCGAGCGTGACGGTTTGGTCGAGCGCCGTCCCGACCCGCACGACGGCCGGGCCACGCGGGTGCACCTCTCGGAGAAGGGCCGGCGCTTCCAGCCGGTCGCGGAGGCCGTCCTGAAGGAGCTCGACGCCGCGGCGCGCGCGGCCTTGGGCGAACGCGCCACTGCATCAACCGCGAAAGCGCTGCGCGAGCTGGCAGAG
>DASQTS010000118.1:0-2566 GCA_035641775.1 Thermoleophilaceae bacterium | reverse complement strand
GTGCTCGATCGCGAGCCGGGCGAAGCCTGTGCGCCCGGCGAAGTCGATCTTGTCGGATTCCCAGCTGGGCCTGTAGGTCTCGTGGTCCCCGCCCGGGTACACGAGCAGCGCCGCGTCGCGCTCGAGCGCGCTGGCCATGTTCTCCGGGGAGGCGGGCACCGTGCCGTACTTCGAGAGGCTCGCCCTCGCGCCCGGTAGCCGGAAGACGAGGTCGTGCGCGAGCTGGTGGAAGCGGCGCAGCGGCCCGAAGTGGTCGTAGAAGGCCTGCGCGAACACGAATGTGTCCGCGATCAGCGTGCCGCCGGAGTGATTGCCCACGAGAAGCACGGGGCCCTTCGCGGGGATGTTGTCGAGCCCGCGCACCTCCGCCCTGAAGTAGAGCTTCGACATGGCGCGCAGCGCAGGTAGCGTCGTGCGGACATAGCCGGGGTCCCAGGCGTCGAGCCAGTCGTCCGGCGGGGAGGTCGCTCGGACCACGTCGCCGCCACCGACCGCCGCCAGCGCGCCGCCCCCGCGGCCGTGCCGATGACGCGCTCCAGCAGCGCCTCTTGCGAGGAAGCCATCAAGTGGCTATACCCACCCCTGGGTCGGCATGATCCGGGTATGCGCGCGCTCCTGATCGTCTTCGCAATCGGTCAGCTCGTCCTGGGAGCCCTCCTCTGGCTGGCACCGGGCTTCTTCTACGACGAGATCGGTCCCTATCCGCCACGGAACGAGCACTACATGGCCGATGTCGCGACCTTCTATCTCACCCTCGGCGGCGTCGCCCTTGCCGCGGTGTGGCGGCCGAGCTGGCGTGTTCCGATTCTGTGCTTCGCCTTCCTGCAGTACGCGCTGCACTCGTTCAACCACCTCATCGACATCGGAGGCGCCGACACATCCTGGCTCGGTCCGGCGAACTTCATCTCGCTGACGCTGACAACGATCCTGCTGGCGTGGATGCTCCGTCGCGAGCAGGGCGCGGTAGCGTGAGGGTCTTCGTCGCGGGCGCGAGCGGCGCGATCGGGCGGCCGCTGGTCCGGAAGCTGGTAGATGCCGGCCACGAGGTCACCGGCACGACCCGCTCGGAGGAGCGCGCAGGGGAGATACGCGAGGCGGGTGCCCGCGCCGCGGTGGTGGACGCGCTCGACCGCGACGCGCTGCTAGCGGCGATGGAGGAGGCGGCGCCCGACGTGGTCGTCCACGAGCTCACCGCGCTCCCCCAGCGCATGAACTTCCGCCACGACGAGCTCTACGTGGGCACCAACCGGCTCCGCACCGAGGGCACGCGCAACCTGCTCGACGGCGCGCGGGCCGCCGGCGCGAGGCGCTTCGTGTCACAGAGCATCGCGTTCGCGTACCCGAGTGACGGGCCGCGCCTGAAGACCGAGGAGGACCCGATCCTCACGGACGCGCCGGAGCCGTTCGGCAGCGGCGTGCGGTCGCTCCACGAGATGGAGTTGGCCGTGCTCGGAGCCGAGGGCATTGAGGGACTGGTGCTCCGGTACGGCTTCTTCTACGGGCCTGGCACGCACTACGGCGAGGGCGGATACATGCTCGAGGACGTCCGCCGCTGGCGCCTGCCGATCGTCGGGAAGGGCACCGGCACGTTCTCGTTCATCCACGTGGACGACGCGGCCGACGCCACGGTCGCGGCGGTCGAGCGCGGCGCGCCCGGGACCTACAACGTCACCGACGACGAGCCGGCGGCGCTCAGCGAGTGGGTGCCGGTGCTGGCCGAGGCCGCCGGGGCCAGGCGGCCGCTGCGGGTGCCGGTCTGGCTCGCGAAGCTGGTGGCCGGCAGGCAGGTGGCCGACTGGGCCAACGAGCTGCGCGGCGCCTCGAACGAGAAGGCGAAGCGGGAGCTCGGCTGGACACCCGCCCACGCGAGCTGGCGGACCGGGTTCGTAGAGTCGCTGCGATGACCTGGACCTGGGAGAGCCTCACGACGGCCGACAAGGGGACGCTGAAGCGCGTCTTCGAGGAGGGCGCGACGCCCGACATCCAGCAGCTGCTCGACGGGACGTACGACGGCCTGAACATCGGCCTCCTCCCGCGGCTCACCGGCCGGCGCTTCAAGAAGCTCTTCTATCTTCGCGACGGCGAGCCGTTCGGCCACAACATCCAGGAGAAGCGCGGGCGGCCGATCGAGCTCGGCTGGTATCGCGTGCGCCCGGACGGCCGGGTGGCGCGGATCGACTACGACGTCGAGCAGAACCGCGGCCTCTACGTGGTGCTCCGCGCGCTGCAGGACCGAATCGTGCTCCCGAGCCCGGGCGACCACGAGCTGGTGCTGGGCGAGGCGCGCTACCTCGGGCTGCGCGTGGCCTACTTCGTGCTGAGGCGCGAGAGCACCTCCCGCTCGTAGAAACTGGAAGATCGCAGCGCTTCCGCGGACACGACCGCCGATCCGAAGCGTTCAGAGTGTCGTGTCTGGCGACCATGAAGAGAGGACGGGAGGAGGAGTTCGCGATGGCCGATCGCGCCCGAGATTGGGTGGATGCCCTACGCGTGGCGCTGGCGACACCACCGAACTATGAGGAGCGGTCGCCGGTTGAGCGGGCGAGGGAGGCGCGGGAGCGTGCGG
>DASQTS010000117.1:0-4736 GCA_035641775.1 Thermoleophilaceae bacterium | reverse complement strand
CACGGCGTCCTGCTTGGCGCCCTCGGAGACGAACAGGTTGCTGCCGCGGCAGCAGGTGGCCTCGAGCACCTGGGGGTCGCTCGCGCCGGCGGTCGCCATGTCGCCGAACAGCATCATGAGCTGCAGGCCGTTCATGTCGCTTCTGAGCGTGCGCGGCGCGTTCCAGCTCACCCACGGGAGGCGCACGAACGTGCTTGGTGACTTGACTTTCGAGGCGATCGCGGAGAGCACCTGCTGCTGGCGGGCCGCGCGGGCGCGGTCGTCCTCCGCAGGGGCGCAGGGGTTCTTCCTCACGCGCGAGTAGCCCAGGGCGCGCCTCCCGTTCAGCTCGATCTCGCCCTTCCTGAAGCGGAGGCCCTTCCAGAAGTTGTCGAACGGCGGCGAGCAGATGCGGGTCTTGTTGTCTACGGTCACGCCGCCGAGCGAGTCGATGAAGTCGGGGAAGTTCGCGAAGTCGACCTCCACGAGGTGGTTCACCTCGAGGCCATTGCCGAGGAAGGATTCGACCGTCTCGATGGTGAGCGCCGGCCCGCCGAGGGCGTAGGCGGCGTTGATCTTGTTGATCCCGTGGCCGGGCACCTCCACCTCCACGTCGCGCGGGATCGAGAGCTTCCGCACGCTGCCGAATGCGGCGTGTACGAGCATGATGGTGTCGGAGCGCCCGGGCCCGGACTGGGACTCGTCGATCGAGTCGCCCTTGCGGACGTCGGAGCCGAGCACGAGGATGTTGCTTCCGCTGAAGAGGCTGCCGCTGCTCGACAGCGCGCGCTCGGTCTCGGGCGAGACGCCGTCCTGGGTCTGCGCGCTGATGAAGAAGACGACGAGCGAGAGCAGCAGCCACGCGCCGATCGCGAGCGCGACCCACTTGAGCACGCGTCCGGGCGTGATCGGCCGCTTATCGCGGGGCGTCCGCGGGCGGTCGCCATCGTCGTCACGCCGGAAGCGCGAGAGCCTGTTGCGCAGCGCGTCGAGGTCGCCGCCACCCGCCCGCGGCCTGCGCCGCGCGCGATAGACCTTGTACTCCGGAGGGCCGGGGGTCGGGTTATTCACCCCCCTCTGTATATCTACCGCCATGCCACCGCGGCGCGTGATCGGCATCGATGCCGGAGGAACCAAGCTGCTCGGGGGCGTCGTCGACGAGGAGATGGTGGTCCACCACAGGGTCCGCCGGACTTGGCGCGGAGCGGATCGCACCGAGACGCTCGGCATATTCACGGACGCCGTCGAGGAGGTGCGCGCGGCCGCTCCGGATGTCGAGGCGATCGGCTTCGGCATCCCGGCGCTCGTGGACCGCGAAACGGGCGTGTCGCGCTGGTCGAATCACCTGCCGCTCGACGGCGTGCCGTTCCGCGACCTGATGAGCGAGCGGCTCGGGCTGTCGGTGGTGGTGGACAACGACGGGAACGCGTCGATGCTCGCCGAGGCCCGCGGCGGCGCGGCGGCGGGCGCGCGGCACGCGGTGATGATCTCGCTGGGGACCGGGATCAGCGGCGGGCTGTGGCTCAACGGTGAGGTCTACCGGGGCGCCTCGGGGGTCGGCGCCGAGATGGGGCACTCGGTTCTGGCGCTGCACGGTCCGGAGTGCCCCGGCGACTGCCCCGGGATCGGCTGCTTCGAGGCGCTTGTGTCGGGGAACGCGATCGGGCGCGAGGGGCGCCGGATGGCGGCGGAGCAGCCCGACTCGGCGCTCGGGCGGCGGCTCGCCGCCGACAAGGAGATCGACGGCGGGATCGTCACCGAGCTGGCGCACGGCGGCGACCCGCCGGCGCGCGAGGTGCTCGCGGAGATCGGCGCCCGGCTCGGGTTCGGGCTCGTGGGGCTGGTGAACACGTTCAACCCGGAGGTCGTGGTGATCGGCGGCGGCGCGGTACGGGGAGGCGACCTGCTGCTCGAGCCGGCCCGTGCGGTGGTGGCCGCGCACGCGCTGCCGCCCCCGCGTGAGGGTGTTCGCATCGTGCCCGCCCACTACGGCGACGAGGCCGGGATGATGGGCGCGGCGCTGATGGCGTTCGAGTTGGTGGGCAGGCAGCCGTGAGCGGCCGGCTGGTCGTCTGCCCGACGCCGATCGGGAACCTCGAGGACGTGACGCTGCGGGTCCTCTCGGCGCTGCGCGAGGCGGACGTGGTTGCCTGCGAGGACACTCGCCGGACGCGGGTCCTGCTGGAACGCTACGGGGTGAACGCCAGGCTCGTGTCGTACCACGAGCACAACGAGAGGGCGCGGTCGGCGGAGCTGGTGGGGCGGATGCGCGACGGCGCAGTGGTGGCGCTGGTCTCGGACGCCGGGATGCCGCTGGTGTCCGACCCGGGCTACGTGCTGGTGCAGGCGTGCGTCGCCGCGGGGCTGCCGGTGGAGGTCCTGCCGGGCCCCTCGGCGGCGATCACGGCGCTAGTCGCGTCGGGCCTCCCGGCGGACGAGTGGCACTTCCACGGGTTCCTGCCGCGGAAGAAGGGGGAGCTGCGCGAGATGCTGGCTCGCGCCTCCTCCACCCTCATCGCCTTCGAGTCGCCCCGCCGCCTGCCGGCCACGCTGGCCCTGCTGGCCGAGGTGGACCCGGACCGCGATGTGGCCGTCTGCCGTGAGCTGACGAAGGCGCACGAGGAGGTCGTGCGAGGCAGCGCCGCCGAGCTGGCGGAGCGCTATGCGGGCGGCCCGCCGAAGGGCGAGATCGTGCTGGTGATCGCGCCACCGGCAAGTCACTCCGCGAAGCGCGACGCCCCCGATCCTGCGGCCCTCGCCGCACTCAAGAAGCTGGTCGACGCGGGCGCCCACCCCCGCAAGGCGGCCACAGTGGTCGCCTCCCTGACCGGCACAAGCGCAAACGCGCTGTACCGGGCACTCACTTCCGAGTAACGAACGCGCACACCTCCGCTCGTCTCTTCCCGGGGCGCGGCGCACGCCACTTACGGTCGTGCGCATGCGCCCACTCCTCGCCACCCTCACTGCCTTCTTTCTCCTCACGACCCCGGCAGCGGCCTCCTGGACTTGGCCGGCGTCGGGCGAAGTCATCACGCCCTATAGCAATGGGACAGACCCCTACGCATCGGGACAGCACCGGGGGATCGACATCGCGGCACCGACCGGCGCTTCGGTCGTCGCGGCCGCCGGCGGCGAAGTCCGTTTCGCGGGAACGGCCGGCACGAGCGGGCTGACCGTGAGCATCAGGACAGGTGACGGCTACGACACCTCGTACCTGCACCTGTCGTCGCTTGCGGTACGCGCAGGTGGGCGCGTGGACGCCGGCGACCGGATCGGCGCCGTCGGCACAACCGGGACCCGCTCCGCCACCCAGCCGCACCTGCACTTCGGAGTCCGCGATGCCGGAAGCCGGCACGCCTATCACGACCCACTGAGCTTCCTGCCACCCGTGGCGGCGGTCCCGCGCGCACCCGACACGCCGCCTCCCGCGACAGCGCCCGACCTTGCGCCCGCCCCACCCGCCGCCACCCCGGCGCCCGCGCGTGTTCCCAAAGCAGCGCCGCGGCGCGCGCCGCGCCCCGCGCCGGTTGTCCGCCGCGCGCCGCGTCCGGCGCCAGTGGCGCGCCCCGCTCCTCGTCCGGTGCTCCTGGGCGGTCGAGCACCGCGCCCGATGACGGCCGGTCACGGCGCGCCGGGCTCGCTGAGCCGCCGGCACCCGCGGACGGCGCCGGAAGGCGCCCCGCGAGCGATCATCGCGCCCCGGGCCGACGCCGATCGGATCGGACATGCGGCGAGTGACGAGCGCGCGGCGCCGTCGCCAACTTCGGCGGCGAGCATCGCGCGGCAGCTCGACCTTCGGCCGAGCTCGAACGCGCCGGCATCCGCGCCGCCGGACCGCGCCACGGACCGCCGCCGCTCAGGCTCCGGAGGACCGAATCTCGGCTGGGCGCTCGCCTGCGCCGGCCTGCTGCTCGCCGCGGGAGTGCTCGGCCTCACCGAAGGCGGCCGCCGGCGCCGGGAACGCCGGGGTGTTCGGCGCCCGCGGGTAGCATCGATGGTTCATGCCGTACTACGTCACGACGCCCATCTATTACGTCAACGGTGAGCCTCATCTTGGCCACGCGTATACGACGATCGCCGCTGACGTGCTCGCCCGGCACATGCGGCAGCGGGGCGAGGAGGTGTTCTTCCTCACGGGCACCGACGAGCACGGCGAGCCGGTCTCGCAGGAGGCGGAGCGGCGCGGCATCACGCCGCGCGAGCTCGGCGACCAGAACGCGGTTCGCTTCAAGGAGCTCGCCGCGCGCCTCAACGCCACCAACGACTTCTTCATCCGCACCACCGACCCCGAGCACATGGCGAAGGTCGCCGAGGTGGTGCAGAGGATCCACGACAACGGTCACGTCTACGCCGGCCACTACGAGGGCTGGTACTGCCCCCGCTGCGCGGACTTCAAGACCGAGGCCGAGCTAGAGGATGGCAACCGCTGCCCGATCCACAAGATCGTGCTCGAGATCGAGAAGGAGGACAACTGGTTCTTCCGGCTGTCCGCCTTCCAGGAGCCGCTCGAGAAGCTGTACGCCGACCGGCCGGACTTCGTCACCCCGCAGAACCGGTACAACGAGGCACTCTCCTTCATCAAGGGCGGCCTGCGCGACCTCTCGCTCTCACGCGCGCGGCTGAAGTGGGGGGTGCCGGTCCCGTGGGACGAGTCGCAGGTGATCTACGTCTGGATCGACGCGCTCCTCAACTACTACACCGCGCTCAGCTACGCCCGGCCCGGCGAGGACCTCACCGACAGGTTCTGGCCCGCGCTC
>DASQTS010000116.1:0-8937 GCA_035641775.1 Thermoleophilaceae bacterium | reverse complement strand
GACTTCACGCAGTTCATGCGCGACCTGTCCGCGCACCTGCGGCACCTGTTCGTGGTGCAGACGCTCGGGCACGTGCCGGACTCCTTCTCCGTGACGGCCGAGCAGACCGACCGCCTGGCGTCGCAGGCCGAGCGGATCTCCCAGGGCGAGATCCTGCGCGCGATCGACTTCCTCGCGGCGGCCATTGCCGCGGTGAAGGACGGCAGCGAGCCGCGCATCCAGCTGGAGATGGCGCTCCTGAAGGCCACCCAGCCCCAGGCCGACCTCTCGCTCCAGGCGCTGATGTTCCGGCTCGACCAGCTCGAGAAGGCCGTCGGAACGGCGGCTGCTCCGACGAGGGCGCAGCCCACGGCTCAACCGGTTCCGCACGGGCGTCCCGCGCCGAAGGGAGCGGTCTCGGCCGCCGTCGCGCCCAAGGTCGACGAGTCCCCCCAGCCGGTTGGCGCGGTGGAGCTCGAGCAGATCGTCACTCTGTGGCCCGCCGTGGCCGAGGCGGTCGCCGAGGAGAACGGAATGCTGAGCGCGGCCCTGTCGGCCGCCACTCCCACCGCTCTCGAGGGTGACCGCCTCACGATCGCCTTCCCGGCCGACGCCGCATTCGTCAAGAAGAAGGCGGAGCAGGGGCGGGACCTTGTGGCGACCGCCGTGCGCGGCATCACCGGCCGGCCGCTCTCGCTCCATTTCGAGCTGAGCGAGGCGATCGCCCCGGCGGCCGGGCCTGACACGCTCGACCACGAGCAGCTCATCGAGCGGCTGCGGGCGGAGTTCAACGCGGAAGAAGTCTTCGACGAGGAGAAGGACTGATGGGTCAGCCGAACATGAATCAGATGATGAAGCAGGTCCAGAAGATGCAGGCCGACATGGCCAAGGCTCAGGAGGAGCTCAAGAACGAGGTCGTGGAGGCGAGCGCGGGCGGCGGGATGGTCACCGTGAAGATCAGCGGCGAGCTGGAGCTGAGGGAGCTGACGATCGACCCCGGCGCGGTCGACCCCGACGACGTCGAAATGCTGCAGGACATGGTCCAGGCAGCGGTGAACGAGGGGATCCGCTCCGCCCAGGAGCTGGCCGCCAGCAAGATGAACGCAGCCGCGGGCGGCCTCGGCGACCTTGGCGGACTGGGAGGCCTCGGCCTGCCGGGCATGTAGGGCGTTGTTCGCGGCACCTGTCAACCGGCTCATCACAGAGCTCGCTCGCCTGCCGGGTATCGGGCAGCGCACCGCCCAGCGGCTGGCTTTCCACATCCTGAGCGTCTCCGAGGAGGAGGCGCTCGGCCTCGCCGAGGCGATCCGCGAGGTGAAGGCCACCGTCGGGCACTGCGAGGTCTGCTTCAACCTCGCCACGGAGAGCACCTGCCGGATCTGCCAGGACGAGCGCCGTGAGACCGCCACCATCTGCGTGGTCGAGCAGCCCAGCGACGTGATCCCGATCGAGCGTTCGGGCGAGTTCCACGGCCGGTACCACGTGCTCGGCGGCGCGCTGTCGCCCATCGACGGCGTCGACCCCGAGGACCTCCACATCACCGAGCTGCTCGGACGCGTGGACAACGGCGCGGGCGTCCGCGAGATCGTGATCGCCACGAACGCCACGACCACCGGCGAGGCCACCGCCCTCTACCTCGCCGACGCCCTGCGCGAGCGCGCGCCCGCCGTGGCGGTCACGCGCCTGGCCAGCGGCCTCCCGGTCGGATCGGACCTCGAGTACGCGGACGAGATCACACTCGGACGCGCGCTGCGAGGTCGCCAGGCCATCTAGAGCGGCGTAGGATCAGCGCATGGAGGCTCGCCTCGTGCGCGGCGCATGCCCGCATGACTGTCCCGACACCTGCGCAATGCACGTCACAGTGGAGGACGGGCGCGCCACGAAGGTCACCGGCGACCCCGACCACCCGATCACCGTCGGCTTCCTCTGCGGCAAGGTCTCGAACTATCTCGACCGTGTCTACTCGGACGAGCGGATCCTCCACCCGATGGTCCGGGAGGACGGCGAGCTCCGCCGCGCGTCGTGGGACGAGGCGCTCGACCTCGTCGCGGACCGGCTCCTCCGGATCGGGGAGGAGTTCGGCGGAGAGGCGATCCTGCCCTACAGCTACATGGGCACGCAGGGGCTCGTCCAGGGCAACGTGATGTCCGCCCGGCTGATGAACAGCCTGGGCGCCTCCAACCTGGAGCGCACTATCTGCGCGACGGCCGGCTACACCGGGACGCTCATGACGCACGGCGCCTCGCCCGAGGTCGACCCGGAGCTGTGGCCGCACGCCCGCTACCTGCTCGTGTGGGGGTGGAACCCGCTGTCGACCGCCCCGCACCTCTGGCGCAAGCTGCTCGACGCGCGCAAGCAGGGCGCCCGGCTCGTGGTGGTGGACCCGTTCCGCAGCCGCACCGCGCGCGTGGCCGACGAGCACCTGCGCCCGCTGCCGGGCACGGACGCCGCGCTGGCGATCGGGATGATGAAGGCGGTCGTCGATGCGGGCCTCCATGACGACGAGTGGTGCCGCGCGCACGCGGAGGGCTACGACGAGCTGCTGGCCGAGCTCGACGCCACGACCGTTGATGAGTGCGCCGCCCGTTGCGGCGTGGACGCCGAGGCGATCGCCCGCGTCGGACGCGAGTTCGCCTCCACCCATCCGGCGCTGCTGCGGCTCGGCGTGGGCGCCCAGCGCCACGCCGGTGCGCCCGCCGCCTACGCCACGGTCGCTTCGCTGCCGGCTCTGACCGGCGCCTGGCGCCACCGCGGCGGCGGCTGCTCGTACATCCCGCTGGCTACCTCCGCAGCGGTGAGCGCCGTGCCGCTCCAGCGCGAGGACCTACGGCCCTGCCCGGTCCGGACGATCAACATGTCCCGGCTGGGCGAGGCGCTCACCGACCCCGAGCTCGACCCCCCCGTGAAGGCGCTCGTCTGCTGGAACTCGAATCCCGCGGCTATCGCGCCGGACCAGGAGCGCGTGCTCGAGGGCCTGCGGCGAGGTGACCTCTTCACGGTCGTGCTCGAGCAGTTCATGACGGACACCGCCGCGCACGCGGACGTGATCCTCCCGGCCACGACCCAGCTCGAGCACGCGGACGTCCTGTTCTCATGGGGCCACCACTACCTCACCTGGAACGAGCCGGCCATCGAGCCGCTGGGCGAGGCGAAGCCGAACACGGAGATCTTCCGCCTCCTCGCCACGCACCTCGGGCTCGACGACCCGTGCTTCAAGGACTCCGACGCTCAGCTCGTGGACGCGCTGCTCGAGGGCTTCCCTGAGAACCGCCTGCGCGAGCGCGGTTGGACGAAGATCGACCTGGGTCAGGGCGACACGCCGCACGCGGAGGGCGGCTTCGGGACGGACACCGGGCGAGTGAAGCTCCACGCTCGCTACGAGCCTCCGGCTGAGGTGGCCGACGACGCCCTGGCCGAGCGCTTCCCGCTCGCGCTCGTTACGCCCAAGACCCACCTCTTCCTGAACTCGACGTTCGCGAACCAGCAGCGACAGCACTCCGCCCAGCCGCACCCGGAGGTCGTGGTGAGCCCCGAGGACGCCGAGCGCCGCGGCATCGCCGACGGCGCGGTGGTGCGGGTGTTCAACGACCGGGGCGCCTTCTCGTGCAGCGCGCGCGTCTCCGACGACGCGCGCCCAGGGGTGCTCGTGGCGCCGATGGGCTGGTGGAACTCCGACTACCCCGATGGTCGCAGCGCGCAGGCCACGACCCCGCAGCTGCTCACCGACGAGGGAGCGGCGCCGACCTTCAACGACAACCGCGTCGAGCTCGAGGCCGTCTAGCGGATCAGGTCGTAATCCTGCTTCGCGAGCAGGATGCGCCCCACGGCCTGGTCGAGCCGCCGCCTCGGGATGCGGCCGTGGCGGACGGCCCGCAGCACCGCGACGTACGCCGCCTGCTGGTCGCCGGCCGTACCAGAGATGTAGAGCATGTCCACCCCTGCGCGCACCGCGCGGACCGCGGCGTCGGGGACCGTGTGGAGCGTGGTCACCGCCGGGTCGGCGAGGTCGTCGGTCATCGCCACGCCCCTGAAGCGGAGCCGCCCGCGCAGCAGGTCGGTCGCCACTTCCGTCGACAGCGACGCGGGGACCGTGAAGTCGTTGAACGGGTACAGCGCGTGGCCGATCACCACGCCGGGCACGCCCGCCCGCACGGCCGCGCGGAACGGGACGAGGTCGCGCTCGGCCAGCTCGTCGATGCCGAGCCCCACGCTCGCCGGTCCCTCCTCCGTCGACTGGTCGGCGGCCCCGAGCCCGGGGAAGTGCTTCACGGCGCTGAACACGTGCTGCTTGCGGTAGGCGCTCACCGTTGCCTTCGCGTAGGACGCCACCTCCTCCGGGTCGTCCGAGTACACGCGCGCGCCCAGGGAGCTGCCCGGCTCGAGCCCCACGTCGACGACCGGGCCGAGGACGCCCCTCACGCCGAGCTGGCGCAGCGCGGCGCCCGATGCGTCAGCCTCGCCGCCCGCCTCCTGCGCGGAGGCCATGTCCGCCGGCAGCGCGAACGGCGGAAGGTCGGCGAAGGAGTTGAGCTCGGCGCCCTCCTGGACGGTGAGCAGCCACGGCGGCACGCGCCGTGCCTCCCGCGAGATGGCGGCAGCCTCGGCAGCGAGCGATCCGAGCTGCGGCGAGTCCACGTAGTTATTCGCGGCGAGCACGATTCCGCCGAGGTCCTGCCGGCGCAGCCGGCCGAAGATGTCCGCGGTCACGTCGGTGCCGCGGAAGCCGAGCGCGAACAGCTGCGCCACCTTCCGCTCGACCGGCAGCCGCCTCGCCAGGTCCGCCACGCTGCGCGGCACGGGCGAGCGTCCGCGGCGCGCGCGCTCGGCCGGCGGTGGCACGATCTTCGCGAGGAACGAGATGCGCTCCTGGGGCACGCCGCGGCCCGGTGACGGGACGCTCGAGCTCGCATCGCGGTCATCGTCGTCCCATCCGGCGCCGACGACCGCTCCCGCGGCGCCCGCCACGAGCGCAAGCGCGGCAAGGACCGCGATCACGAGCCGGCGCCGGGCGAGGTCGGGTCGCACGACCGGAACGCTACCCGGCGGGCTGGCGGCCGCACGACCACGGCTATCGTTCGGCGCCATGCCGACGAGCGGCACCGACACGGTCGTGATGAAGTTCGGCGGCACGTCCGTCGCCGATGCCGAGCGCATCAAGCGCGCGGCCGGGCGCATCGTGGCCGCCAACGAGGCGGGCACGAGCGTCGTGGCCGTGCTCTCCGCTCGCGGCAAGCACACCGACGAGCTGGTCTCGCTGGCCTATGAGGTCTCGGACCGCCCCGACCCGCGCGAGATGGACATGCTGCTCTCGACGGGCGAGCGCGTCACGTGCGCGCTGGCCGCGATGGTGATCAACGACCTCGGCCACGAGGCCATCTCGCTGACCGGCTCGCAGGCCGGCATCGTCACCGACAGCGGCCACACGAAGGCGAAGATCATCGAGGTCAAGGCCGACCGGATCCGGCGAGGGCTCGACGACGGCAAGATCGTGCTCGTGGCGGGCTTCCAGGGCGTCTCGCAGGACTCGCTCGACGTGACGACCCTGGGGCGCGGCGGCTCCGACACGACGGCCGTGGCCGTGGCGGCCGCTCTGGGCGCCGACGTCTGCGAGATCTACACCGACGTCGCTGGTGTGTTCAGCGCCGACCCCCGCATCGTGCCCGAGGCGCGCAAGCTGCCCGTCGTGACCTTCGAGGAGATGCTCGAGATGTCCGCGAGCGGCGCGGGGGTGCTCCAGCTCCGCTCAGTCGAGTACGCGCGTAACCACAACGTCACGATCCACTGCCGATCGAGCTTCGAGGACGGACCCGGTACGGTGGTCCAGGACGAGGAGCAGACCATGGAACGACCGCTCGTCACAGCAGTGACCCACTCGACCGCCGAGGCGCGGATCACCCTTACCGGGCTCCCGGACGAGCCCGGCATCGCCGGCCGCGTCCTCACCGCGCTCGCCGAGGCGAACATCAACGTGGACATGATCATCCAGAACGAGCCGCAGTCGGAAGGCCACCTCGCGGACATGTCGTTCACGGTGCCGCGCGAGGACGTCGAGCTGGCGCGCGAGTCACTCGGCGCGCTCCAGGCCGAGCTCGGCTTCGGCGGGATCCAGTCGGACGACCGCATGGGGAAGGTCTCGGTCGTGGGAGCCGGAATGAAGAGCCATCCGGGCGTGGCCGCCAAGACCTTCACTGTCCTCGGCGAGGCGGGCGTGAACATCGAGATGATCTCCACGTCGCCGATCAAGATCTCGTGCGTCGTGCGCGAGGAGCACGTTGCCGACGCGGTGCGCAAGCTGCACACGGCGTTCGAGCTGGGGGCCGACGCCGTGCTCCCCGAAGACGTGGCGGGCGTGCACCGCCCGAAGGTGGCGTAGAGCGATGCGGGTCGCAGTGGTGGGCGCCACCGGCGCGGTGGGCTCGACGATGCTCGACGTGCTGCGCGCACGCTCGTTTCCGGCGGACGAGGTCGTCCCCTTCGCCTCCGAGCGCTCGGCCGGGCGGAGCGTCGGCTTCGGCGAGACCAGTCTGACCGTGGCGCCGCTGAACGACGAGTCGATCCAGGGCTTCGACATCGCCCTCTTCTCGGCGGGCTCGTCGGTGAGCGCCGAGTGGGCCCCGCGCTTCGCGGACGCCGGCGCGGTGGTGGTGGACAACTCGTCGCAGTGGCGGATGCACGAGGACGTGCCGCTGGTCGTCTCGGAGGTGAACCCCGAGGCACTCGACGGCCACAAGGGCATCGTCGCGAACCCGAATTGCACCACCATGCAGACGGTCGTCGCGCTCGGGCCGATCCTGAAGCAGGCGGGGATCGAGCGAGTCGTGATGTCGAGCTATCAGGCGGTATCGGGTACCGGCCAGCGCGCGGTCGAGGAGCTGCACGACCAGGTCGAGGCGCAGATCCGCGCCAAGGAGGTCCCGCCACCCGAGGTCTATCCGCACCAAATCGCGTTCAATGTCCTGCCGCAGGTCGAGACGTTCAAGGACGGCGACGACTACACGACCGAGGAGCGCAAGTGCATGCGCGAGACGAGCAAGATCCTCGGCCGCGACGACATCGGAGTCTCGGCCACCTGCGCGCGCGTGCCGGTGTTCACGGGCCATTCGGTCTCCGCGAACGTGCAGACCCGCGAGCCGCTGTCGCCGCAGGAGTGCCGTGAGCTGCTCTCGGCTGCGCCGGGCCTGACGGTGATCGACGACCCCGGGAACGGGCTCTACCCGACGGCGCTCGACGCCGCCGGCCGTGACGACGTGCTCGTGGGCCGCATCCGGCGCGACCCATCGCACGACCGCTGCCTCAACCTCTGGATCGTGGGCAACAACCTGCGCAAGGGCGCCGCAACGAACGCGGTGCAGGTGGCCGAGCTGTTGAACGTACGCGGGCTCCTGCGCACCGCCCGCGCGGCCTAGCTCGAAACGAGCCGCCGCTCGTCGTCCACCACTACGGCCTCCATGCGCGCCATGCGGGTCAGCTCGCGGCGCGATGCCACACCGAGCTTGCGGTAGACGCTGCGCGCGTGTGTGCGGACGGTCTCGATGCCGACCCCGAGCTCGCCCGCGATCTCGCTGTTCGTATAGCCGTCTTGGAGCAGCTCGAGCACCTCGGTCTCACGAGCCGTCAGCAGGTGCGCGCCCCGTTCACCAAGCCGCTCGACCCCTCCGCCGGCGGCGGCTGAGCGCGGGAGCACGTATTTGCCGCGCGCGGCCAGGTGGATCGCCCTGACGATGTCGCGCGCCCCCATCTCCTTCGAGAGGCAGCCTGTGGCGCCGAAGGACAGCATCTGGTTGCACTCCGCAATCGTGGGCCGGTTGGCCAGCACCACGATGCGGGTCTCGGGAAACCGCTGATGGAGGCGCAGCACGTCCGCCGGCGCGCTGAGCGTGCCGAAGTTCAGCAGGACGATGTCGGGCGAGTGCCGTGCGACGGCCGCCTCCAGCTCCGTCAGCGGCACGTCGCGCGCCAGGAGGTCGAGATCCGGATCGTCGCCGATCATGACGGCGAGGCCGATGGCGGAAAGGTCCTCGAACCTCCCCGCGACTACCGTCGGCATCAGACTGCGGGCGGGCGGACTTCCATGACCACCGGGTTACCCGGAGAAAAGGAAATTAGGCGCGGCTACGCGGCGGCGAGGTCCGCGACCTTCCGCTGCACGTCGTCCGTCGGGACCACGTGCTTGCCCATCCCGAGCTCCTTCGGCTCCAGGCCCAGCGCGAGCCCGACCATCTGCGGCAGGTGCAGCACGGGAATCCCGAGGTCGCGCTCCACATACTGCTGCGCGGCCGGCTGCTGAAGGTCGAGATTCAGGTGGCAGAGCGGGCAGGGCGTGACGAGGCAATCGGCGCCCGCGTCGATCGCGTCGGCGAGGTGCCGGCCGGCCTGCCGGAGCGAGGTCGTCCGGTTCATCGTGATGACCGGAAAGCCGCAGCACTTGCGCGCGCCCGCGTACTCCACGGCCTCGCCGCCCAGGGCCTCGATCAGGACTCCGAGGTACTGGTCGCGCTCGGGGCGCTCGTCGATGCCGAGCCGCTTCGTCGGGCGCACGATGTAGCAGCCATAGAACGGCGCGATCCGCATGCCGCTCAGCGGACGCACCACTCGCTCGCGGAGCGTGTCGAAGCCGATCTCCTCGGCCAGGATCCAGAGGAAGTTCTTGTTCCACCAGTCATCGCCGGCCTGATAGGAGAGGCCCTCGGCCTCGAGGTGCTTGTTCACCTCGGCGCGGTAGCTGCCGCTGATGTCGAGGCGCTCCTGGCACTCCGACTGCGCGCCCTGGCAGGTGGAGCAGATGTTCATCATGCCGGCCGCGCCGTCCACGCTCTGGGCCATCGCGAAGGTGCGGGCGTTCAGCGTGTCGGCCAGCTCCTGGTTGTGCTCGGCGATCACGCCGGCGCCGCAGCAGTTGGCGCGGTCGAGCTCCACGAGCTCGAGGTCGAGCAGCGGCGCGACCTTGGCCATCGATCC
>DASQTS010000115.1:0-4106 GCA_035641775.1 Thermoleophilaceae bacterium | reverse complement strand
CAGGATGGTGCCGTAGATGATCGGGATGCTCTGGTTGGCCTTCGCGTGCTGCTCCGGAAGAAGCCTCATCCCGGCGCGCGGAAGCGCCGGGTGGAACACGAGCCCGCTGTGAGCGGCGTCGTGATGGGCGATGAAGACCACAGTTCGCGGGGCATCGGCCTCACCCGCCTCGGCCACGACGTTCCAGGTCGAGCGGTGCGGGAGCGCGGCGCGCCGGAACCAGAGCCGCCCGCCGCCCACGTCGTCGTACACCGCCGCCGCGCTGAGGCCGCCCACGAGCACCGCCGGCAGGCGGCCGAGCCGGGCGGCCAGGGCCGCCGCCGCGTTCAGCAGCCCGAGCGGCCACCAGTAGCCGCCGTGCGCGCGCTCCTCCTCGACTCGCACATCGCGGCAGCCGGCGGCCTCGAGCTCGCGCACCAGCCATTCGGCCGCCCGCCGCTCGCCGCCGGACGCCGAGCGCCGTTCGTAGGAGGCGAGCTCGCGGACCACCCGCTCGATCAGGGCTCGTCGCGCCATGCCTCTCCGATTCCTATGCGCTCGGCCGTGGTGGGGTGCGTTGCGAAGAGCAGCTGGAAGAGCCGGGGCGGGTCCGGGTCGGAGATGTTGCGGATCGCGATCCTGCGTTCGAACTTCACGAAGTCCGCCGGGTCGCGGGTGAGGTCGAGCGCGAAGGCATCCGCACGCGCCTCGACCTGCCGGGAGAGCACGTTCGATGCCGCGCCGAGGCCGAGGGCTACGAGCGAGATCGCCAGCGCGACCGCGGGCAGGCCGGCGGGGGACCGGAGCCCGCCCCGCCCTGCAAACCGCTCCGCGAGCGCCTGGGTCAGGAAGGTGCCGGCCGGTGCCACCAGCGCGAGCCAAGCCAACCCGCGCAGCAGATCGTTGTGCTTCTGGTGCGCGAGCTCGTGCGCCACGACGATGCGGACCTCGTCGTGCGGGAAGCGGTCGATCAGGTTGTCGTACAGGACCACCCGCTTGCTGGGCCCGAGCCCGTTGACGTAGGCGTTGGCTGCGCTCGTGCGGCGGCTCGCGTCGATTCGGTACACCTCCCCCACGTCCACGCCGGCGCGCTCCGCCAGCTCGACGACGTCCTCCCGGAGCGGCCCGGGGCGGAGCGGCTCGAAGCGGTTGAAGAACGGGTCGATCACGACTGGCCAGAGCCAGACGCTCACGACCGCGTAAGCCACGACCAGGACGGACGCCGGCGCCCACCAGTTGCGCGGGAAGCGGCGGATCAGCGCCACGGCGACCAGCCCGCCGATCGCCGCGGTGACCGCCCCGATCCCGGCCGACTTCGCGACATCGACCGCCCAGTCGGGCCACGCCTGGGTTGCGAGGCCCACGTCCAGCGCGCGCTCCCTCATCCAGGCGCGCAGCGGAAGTTCGACCACGACGAGCAGGAGCGAGATGCCCGCTCCCACGGCGGCCCCGCCCAGCAGCGGGCGGTCCTGGACACGGGCGATGAGGCGCCCGGGCGGGCGCCAGGCGAGGATTGCCAGCGCCGCGACGCCCACCCCCAGGCCGGCCAGCCCCAGCACCCGCTGAAGCCCGCGAAAGTCGTCTGCCCGGTCGAGCTGAAAAGCCGTGAAGTACTGTTCGACCTCGACCGGGGCGGGCTCGATCAGGCCGCTGCGCGGCCGGAGCAGGAACGTCGCGACGGCGGCCGCGGCCACCGAGACGACGATCGCAAGCGGCAGCCGCGAACGCCCCATCTTCCGACACTGTAGAAGCCCCCAGATGCGCATCGCCCTGCTCTCAGACGTCCACGGCAACCTGCCCGCCTTTCAGGCGGTGCTCGCCGACGTCGACGCGCAGGCGCCGGACGAGGTCTGGTGCCTCGGCGACTTGGTCGGCTACGGTGCGCAGCCGGACGGCTGCGTCGAGCTGGCGCGTGACAGGTGCGACCTCTCCCTGGCCGGCAACCACGACCTCGTCGTGACCGGGGAGATCCCGATCACGGAATTCTCCTCCAGCGCCGCGGCGGCCGCTCGCTGGACGCAGGAGACGATCGGCGAGGAAGCGCTGGCGTACCTCAAGGGGCTCGCTCCGGCCGACCCCGACCGCGAGCCCGCGCTCTACCACGCCAGTCCCCGCGACCCGGTCTGGGAGTACGTGCTGTCGACCTGGCAGGCGGACGAGTGCATCGACCTGATGGAGGCGCGTGTGGGGGCCGTCGGCCACTCGCACGTGGCGCTCTGGTTCCGGCGCGACGACTCGGGCAAGATGTCAGGGGCGACCGCGGACGCCGGCTTGGAGCACGACCTGTCGGCCGGGCGCTGGCTCGTGAACCCCGGCGGGGTCGGCCAGCCACGCGACGGCGATCCCCGCGCGGCGTGGCTCCTGCTAGACACAGGGGAATGGACGGCCACCTGGCGGCGGGTCGAATATCCGATCGAGGAAGCCGCCAGGGCGATCGAGGAGGCGGGCCTGCCGCGCGTCCTCGCGGAGCGCCTCTTCAGCGGACAATGACGAGCCTAAAACGCATATCCCTCCTGGCCCTGCTCGGCGCCGGCCTCGCGATCGCGGGGTGCGGCGGCGACGAGGAGGGCGAGCCGATCCCGGCGCAGACCGCGCAAGCGCTACAGGCCGAGCTGGACGGCGTCCAGGCGCGCATCGACAACGGGAGCGCGGGTGCGTGCAACGACATCCTAAAGGGCGACCGCGGACCGAACCTCGAGCGCGTCCAGCAGCTCCTCGACAGCCTGCCCGACGACGTGGACCCCGAGGTGCGCTCGGCGCTCGAGGACAGCTTCGACCGACTCTGGGAGCTGGTGCAGCAGGACTGCGACGACAAGGCGCAGGAGGAGAAGTCGGAGCGGCAGGAGGAGCCCGAGCCCGAGCCGGAGCCGGAGCCGGCGCCCACGGAAACCGAGCCGGAGCCGGAGCCGGAGCCGACACCCACGGAGACCGAGACCGCGCCCGTCCCGACCGAACCCGAGGAGGCGCCTCTGCCTCCCGAGGGCGACGGCGACAACGACGGCGAGCTGCCGAACGAGGGCGATGGCGGCGGCGTCGGCCCGGGCGCCGCGAAGGCGAAGGGGAAGAAGGGATGAGCCCGCCCACCGAGGTTGCGGGTCGCTACGCCATCGAGCGCCGCCTCGGCGCCGGCGGCATGTCGACCGTGTTCATGGCGCGCGACACGGTCCTCGAGCGCCCCGTGGCGGTGAAGCTGCTCGCGGAGCACCTCGCGGACGACCAGGACTTCGTCTACCGCTTCCAGCGCGAGGCGCTCTCGGCCGCGAAGCTCCAGCATCCGAACATCGTGCAGGTCTTCGACTCCGGTCAGGACGACGCCAGCGAGCGGCACTACATCGTCATGGAGTACGTGCACGGGCCGTCGGCGGCCGACATGTTGCGCGAGCGCAAGCAGCTCGCGATCGAGGAGACCGCTCAGCTCGTGCGCGACGCGTGCCACGGCCTCGACTACGCACACCGCGCCGGCGTGGTGCACCGCGACGTGAAGCCGGGCAACCTGCTCTTCGCGGAGGAGATGGGCATCACGAAGCTCGCGGACTTCGGGATCGCGAAGGCGGCCGAACAGACGCGCATCACGCAGGTCGGATCGGTGCTCGGCACTGCGGCCTACCTGTCGCCCGAGCAGGCGCGCGGGGAGGAGGCGGGCCCCGCTTCCGACATCTACTCGCTCGGCGTGTGCTCCTACCAGTTCCTCACGGGGCGACTCCCGCACGAGTACGCCTCGCTCACCGAGCTGGCGCTGAAGCAGCAGCAGGACCCGGTCGCGCCGATCACCGACTACCGGCGCGACGCGCCGCCGGAGCTCGACCAGGCCGTCCGCGTGGCGCTGGAGCGCGACCCGGCCTCGCGCTACTCGAGCGCGCTCGAGATGGCCGAGGCAATCGAGGCCGGCCTGCGCGGCGAGAGCACGGACGCGACGCAGGTGCTCGACGACACCGCGGCGACCCGGGCCATGCAGCGGACCACAATGGGGCCTGCGCCGACGCGCGTTCAGGACGCGGTGCCCGCGACCGCAAGCCCGGTGGAGCAGGCGCGCCCGCGCCGCGGCGACCGCGAGGCGGCCCGCGCCTCGGGCCGCCGGCGCCGCTTCGGGACCTTCTTGGCGCTACTGGCGGCGATCGCGGCGATCG
>DASQTS010000114.1:0-2014 GCA_035641775.1 Thermoleophilaceae bacterium | reverse complement strand
ACCTCGTTGACCATTCCCAGCCGATGCGCCTCCTGCGCGGTGATCGGGTCGCCGGTCATCAGCATCTGCAGAGCTTTCCCCGGCGGCAGCACGCGGGGAAGCAGGGCCGGCGAGCCGCCCCCGGCAGCGAGGCCGATCATCGCTTCCGGCTGGCCGAAGGTCGCGTGCTCGGAGGCGATGATGAAGTCGGTGCTCTGAGCGATTTCGGAGCCGCCGCCGTAGGCGATCCCGTTGACGGCGGCGAAGATCGGCTTTCGCAGCTGCCGCAGCGTGTAGAGCGTGCGATCGAAGTCCTGACGCTGGCGCAGCCACTCCTCCTTCGTCATGTCCCGGCGCTGACGCAGGTCGCTTCCGACGGAGAACGCTCTCTCGCCGGCGCCGGTAATGATGGCGACCCGGACGGCGGGACGGACCGCGATCGTCTCCAGGATCTCGGTAAGATGCGCCCCCATCTCCGTCGTGATCGCATTGTCGGCCTGCGGCCGGTTGAGCGTGATCACTGCGATCCGTCCGCCGGAGACGTACTCGACCAGCACCGGCTGGTCGGGCTCGGCCTCACCGGACGGCGGTGGACCGAAATCGAGCGCCTTCCAGCGGTCGGTGCCAGTCGGCCTCGTTGCCACGTCGCCCTCTCTTTCGTGGTTAGCGCCTGTCACGTCTCCAGCTCCGCTAGCCAGCGCAGCGCTCGCAGCCCCGGGACGAAGCAGTACTCGCCGCCGCGGGTGACGACGAACGGCGGCAGGTTCGGCAGCCGGCGCCGGATCGGCCGCTGTGGGATGGTGAACATGCCGGAGCCGTCGTTTGGCCCGACGAGCGGATCCTTCTCGGCCGGGGCGCCGATGAAGATGCCGTCGTTCAACCACTGTGTCTTCACGAACTCGAACTGGCGCTTGGGATGCGCGCCGGCGAAGACGAAGATGATGCCCCGGTCGGCCCCGTCATCCTCGAGGACACCCTCGGGCAGGATCGGGCCGTAGCTCGTGCCGCGCCGGATCATGCGGTGCAGGCGCACGTTGACGCTCCCCTCGTGGTCGAGCGCGTCTCGCGGGTTCGCGCGGCGCGCATGTGCGCCGGCAGGGCATTTGAATCCGCGCAGGTCTTCGCGGTAGAGGAAGCCGTTGTTGCGGTGAGGGTCGGCGCCGAGCTCCGGGTCGTCGCGTTCCGGGCTGAGCGCGAGCGGGGCGCCGCTCTGCCAGCGGCCGACCATCTTCGCGCCGAGCCGCGCCTCCTCCTCGCGTGTAGCGGCCTTGTCGCGCAGGTAGCGCCGGTACGCCGCGACGCGCGTGTGCAGCTTGCGAAAGACGATGTAGGTGCCGTTCCGGCCGAGCACCTCGGGCGTCGGCATCGGCGGCACGCTTCCCGTCTCGTCCGGGTAGCCAAGGATGAACTCTCCTGCCTTGATCGGCTGCTCGCCCGGGTTCGAGCCTGGGATGCCGCTCCCCTCGACTGCCGGCTGGCCGATCCCGTCCTTGAAACCGAAGGAAGTGCGCCCCGTCGGCAGCTGGTAGCAGTCCTGCCGCCAGATCACCTCGATGCCGGGCAGCTCCTGGTGGGCACGGCGTGCCTTCTCGACGACACGCTCCAGCCGCGGGGCGTCGGGCGAGAGCGCCGCGAGCGCAACGTGAACATCGGGACTCCCGAGTGGCTTTTCCCAGTTTTCTGGGCTGCTCTCGCCGACATCGCCGAGCTCGGCGGCGCGCGCCGCCATCCCCTGCCGGAACTCCGGCGCGAAGCTGTCGAGCGAGTCCTGCGGCACGCCGAGCGCCTTCAGACCGTGATAGGTGAACGCGACCGTGATCCAGGCATCGCGAGCCGGGTCCGACGAGGGCCGACCGGAGTCGACCACCGGGTGCAACCGCCGCACCAGCTCGCGTCCCGCCTCACGGTCGTCGATGCGGAGGAGAAGGTAGGTGCCGACGTACGGGGACGGTCGCTCGTGCAGCGCTCCGCTCTGGATGTCGTCGAGCTCGAGTCTGGTGCTCTTCGGGGTGATCATGAGTCCACAGGGCCCGAC
>DASQTS010000113.1:0-5927 GCA_035641775.1 Thermoleophilaceae bacterium | reverse complement strand
GCCGAAGCGCGTCGAGCTCGGCGAACCACTCCGCCGTGCGGCCGGCCGGCTCGGTGCGCCAGGTGGCGCGCGCGGGAACGTCGCCCTCGTTCCACATCTGGTGAACGGCGCCGGCGGGCACCTCGAGCGTGTCGCCCTCGGTGAGCTCGTGCTCGACGCCGTCGACCCGGGCCCGGAGGACGCCCTCGAGCAGCGCGAAGCGCTCGGCTTGGGCGGGGTGGAAGTGCATCGGCGGCGGTGCGCCGTCGGGTGCCCAGGTGCCCTCGACTTCAAGCGTTAGCGCGTCGGAGTTGACGATCTCTATGGATTCATGTGGTGTCAGGTGGTAGATCATTTGACGCTAAATTATTTCAGGTCGAAACGGTTGTCAATCCTTACAGGCGTTGCGGGGTCACCTAGGGCATCAGGGCGGCCGCGGGTAACAGGGCGGACCCCATCAGTGTCCAATCCGCGACGCACAGCCTCAGCGGCCGGCGGGCAAGCATGCCCGCTGCGGGCGGCGCGGCGGCGCCCATCGTCTCCGCCTCACGGATCACCCACGTGAGGACCGCCTCCACCAGCGCGCGCGGGCGCTTCGCGGACGCCGAGAGCCGTGCCGCCAGCGCCCTCCCGGCTGCCGTGAGGCGCCCTTCGGAGGCGATCGTGTCGAGGATCGCCGCTGCCTCGGTCGCGGACGGCACGCTGCGGAGGCGGCCGAGGGCGCGTCGCGACACCTCTCGCAGCCCGGCCGCTCCCGCCGCCGCGCGCAGCCAGGTGGCCGCGAGCACGAGCAGCCCGGCACGTGAGGCCCGTCGCAGCGCGGTGTCGAGGCCCAGCCCGCCGCCCAGGGCGAACACGAAGGCGCCGCCGGCGAGGACCGCCGCGAACGCCAGGCCGGCGCGCAGCGGCGTCGGCTCCGCGCGCGACACGAGCGACGCAAACACGAGCCAGAGAGCGACGGCCGCGAGCAGCTCCCACTCGGTGCTCGCGAGCAACAGGACGAAGGCGACCAGAGCGGCCAGGGCCACGGCGCGCGGGTCGAAGCGGCGGTCGGGGGCGACAGGACGGTCGAGCGCGGTGCCTCCCTCACTCCCAGGCGCGGCCTGCCCCGACGCCACCGCAGGAGTGCTCGCCCACATCCGAAGCCCGTGCCCGTACACCAGCACCTGCACCGTGCTCGCGAAGGCCGCCCATGCGAGCAGCCCGGCGAGCGTCAAGACCAGCGCGTCCGCAGTACCCACCTCGAGGCCGACGCGCCGGCCGAGCGCGTCGTAGGTGCCCGCGTAGGCGTCCAGCCCGCCGGCGATCACCCAGATGAAGAATGCCGTGGTGGCCGCGTTGTGCAGCAGCCGCACCAGGGCGCACGCGAGGAGCTGCGGCCAGAAGCCCGCGCCGCGCGCGTGCAGCCGCCCGAGCATCGGGGCGCTCAGCGCCTGCGTCAGCGGCACGCCGAACCTCGCCGGCCCGATGATCGCGACCGTCTCGAGCATGGCCGCCGCGCTCGCGCCGAAGCCGAGCCGCGCGCCGCATCGCTCGGCGACACGGGCGAGCGCCACCCCGCCCGCGAGCGCTATCCAGAAGCCGCCGGTGGGGGCCGCGCGCGCCGCGAGGAACGAGACGACTCCCACGTGAGCTGGGCCGACGGCCTCGGGCGGAGCGGACGCCATGGACGGCGACCGTAGCGGGAGCGGCTCTCACCGCTCCCACTGGGGCGCATCTGTGGAAGGGTTGGTCTGGGGTTCCCGGGGCGGTGCCTCGGGGCGTGCGGTCTAGCTGCCCGAGTAGCGCCGGATAGGAGACTCGGCGATGCGGCGACCGAGATCGGCCACGACATCGTCGCTCAGCTGTTCGGTCGGGAAGCCAGCCTGCTCCAGCTCGTCGCGGACACGCTGCACGCCCTGGATGTAATCCAGTTTCGCGCCCAGCTTCACCATCACCGACTTCGCGTTTTCGTCGTCGATGGCGGCACTTCCATCCGCCGACGGCTTGAGGAGCCAGGACTTGACAGCCTCGGCCTCAGCCAGCGTGAGCTCGAGGCTCACGCCCTGGTCAGCACCCTCAGGGAGACCGTTGGTCACCTCGATGGACATGTGGACTGGATCGACCGGCTCCCTGGTTCCTTGAAATTAAGAGGGCTAGCCTGGACCCATGGGGCAAGAGATCTTGCGCTTTCCGCTGTTCCCGCTCGGCCTCGTCCTCCTTCCCGGGGAGACGGTCCCGCTCCACATCTTCGAGGAGCGCTACAAGCTGATGATCGGCGAGTGCCTCGACGAGGAGAGGGAGTTCGGGATCATCTGGCTCGCCGACGACGGCCTCAGGGACGTCGGCTGCGGTGCCCGCATCACGCAGGTGCTCGAGCGCTTCGACGACGGCCGGATGAACGTCCTCGTCGAGGGCACGACTCCGTTCCGGCTGGAGCGCCGGATCGGCGACCTGGACTACCCAGCGGGCGACGTGGAGCTGCTCGAGGACACGCCCGACAGCGACGACGCCGCGCTCGAGCGCGCCCGCTCGGGCTACGCCGACCTCGTCGAGGAGGTCACCGACTCCCGGCCGGAGGCCGAAGCGCTCGCGGAGATGGGCGCGTACGCGATGGCCGCCACGCTCGAGATCGCGCCCGCGGCGAAGCAGGCCCTGCTCGAGCTGCGCTCAGAGCCCACTCGCCTCGAGCAGCTCGGGGCCCTGTTCGCGGAGGCCCTGAAGCGCATCAAGACCGCGGAGCGGGTAGCCGAGCAGGCGAGCGGCAACGGGCACCTCAAGCCCGGCGGCGACACCTAGCGGGGGGCGGGGTTCCGGCGACGGACTAGTCGACGACTATCGCGACGCCGCCCCGGCGCGGGTCGCCGCCCCCCGTGAGGCGGTCCGTGCCGGCGTCGCGCGCGACCGCCTGGACGCCGCCGAAGAACAGGTTCAGCTCCGCCCACTTCCGGACCGTCCATCCGGATTCCTCGAGGCGCGCGAGCGCGTCCTCCTCGACGCCTGGCTCGGCGTCGACCTGCCGCTCCTCGACGTGCAGCCGCGGCGCCGAGACCGCGTCCTGCGCGGGCAGCCCGTGATCCACGACGCCGAGCACCGTCTGCAGGATCGCCGAGCGGATGCGGTTCGAGCCGGCGCTGCCGATCGCGATCTCCGGCCGCCCCTCGCTGAGGACCACGGTCGGCGCCATCATGCTCGGCACGCGCGCGCCGGGCGTGTGCCTGTGGAAGCCGAGCGGGTTCAGGTCCTGCTCGCCGAGCATGTTGTTCAGGTGCATCCCGGTGCCGGGGACCATGACGCCCGAGCACGACCCGTTCGAGCAGGTCACGGACGCGCAAGCTCCGTCGGCGTCCATCACCGAGATGTGCGTGGTGTTCCCGAGCCGCGAGCGCACCTCGGTGGCGACCGAGTCGAGTGCCTGCTTGGCCAGAAAGCGCTCGAGGAAGCCCTCGGTCGCGAGCCCCTCGAGAAACTCCTCGTCGCGCGCGCGGTTGGTCGAGTCGATCACCTCGACGATCACGTAGGGGTCGTGCGCGCGGTCGAGCCGCTCCAGGATCCCGAGGGCGTCGGCGATCAGGATGCCGCCAGAGGACGGCGGCGGGTTGGTCAGCACCTCGCGCCCGCGGTAGGTCACGCGTGCCGGCTCGCGCTCGATCACCCCGTACGAGCCGAGGTCGTCGCGGCTCAGCATGCCGCCGCGCTCGAGCACCCAGTCGCTCACCGCGGCCGCGACGTCCCCGCTGTAGAGGAAGCCCGGCCCCTCTGCGCCGAGCCGGTCCAGCAGGTCCGCGAGCTCCGGGAGCCGGATCATGTCGCCCTCCTTCAGCAGGCGGCCCTGCGGCGCGTAGATAGCGGCGCACTCCGGCGTGGAGGTGAGGATCGGCTCCAGCACCTCGAACAGGAACGCCTGCATCGGAACCACCTCGACTCCCTCGCGCGCCGCGCGCGCCGGCGCCTCGGTGAGCTCGGACAGGCGCGAGCTGCCGAAGCGCTCCAGCGTCTCGCCGAGGCCGAGCGTGGTGCCGTACGCCCCGCAGGACGCCGGCCCGACGTTGAAGCGCTGGATGGCGTCCTCGGAGAAGCGGATGTCGATCGGGACGAGCGTGCCCGGTTCGCGCTGGTCGAGCCCGAGGCCGGGCGCGGCGACGAAGAAGTCGAGCAGGTGGGTCTCGCCGCGCGCGTGCACGAGCATGAAGCCGCCGGCGCCCGGGCCGGTGAGCGGCGATTCCGCCACGAACGACATCAGCACCGCGGCCACGGCCGCGTCGACCGCGTTGCCGCCGCCTCGCAGCACATCCGCGCCGGCCCGCGCCGTCAGCGGATGGCCGGCTGCGACCACCCCTCTCATCGGCGCGAGCCTAATGCGAGGTCGGCCGTCTCGCGCGGCTTCAGCCGCGCGGGAGGAACTCGGGCACGTCCACGTCGGCCAGCGTGCCCGCTGTTGCGCGCTCGCGCGATCGCCGCACATGCGGCTCGGCGTCGGCGGGAATGCTGCGCGGTGACGCGCGGTGCACGGGGCGGTCCCCGTAGCCGGTGGCCACGACCGTCACCCACACCTGGTCCTCGACCTTGTCGTCGACCATGGCCCCGAAGATGATGTTCGCGTCCGGGTGCGCCGCCTCGGCCACCGCCTTCGCGGCCTCGTTGACCTCCCACAGCGAGAGGTCGCGGCCGCCGGTGATCGACAGCAGGATCGAGCGCGCCCCGTCGAGCGAGGTCTCGAGCAGCGGCGACTCGATGGCGTGCTCCACCGCGTCCATCGCGCGCCGGTCGCCCGAGCCCATGCCGATCCCGAGCAGCGCCTGGCCGGCCTCGGCCATGATCGTCCGCACGTCCGCGAAGTCGAGGTTGATGAGCCCGGGGAGCGTGATGAGGTCGGAGATGCCCTGCACGCCCTGGCGGAGCACGTCGTCCGCCACGCGGAAGGCCTCGACCATTGACGTCGACTTGTCGAGCACCGACAGGAGCCGGGCGTTCGGGATCACGATCAGCGTGTCCACCTCGCGGGCGAGCTCCTCGACACCTCGGTCGGCCTGCTCGCCGCGTCGGGCGCCCTCGAACGAGAACGGCCTCGTGATGATGCCGACAGTCAGCGCGCCGACCTCGCGGGCGATCCGCGCCACCACCGGCGCCGCGCCGGTGCCGGTGCCGCCGCCGGAACCGGCCGCGATGAACACCATGTCCGCGCCCTTCAGGTGGCTCTTGATCTCGTCGTAGTCCTCGAGCGCGGCCGCGCGGCCGAGATCGGGGTTCGAGCCTGAGCCGAGCCCGCGCGTGGCGTCGCTTCCGATGTGGAGGCGGGTATTCGCGCCGGAGCCCTCGAGCGACTGGACGTCCGTGTTGACCGCAATGAACTCGACGCCCTCGACCTCGGCCTCGATCATGCGGTTCACGGCGTTCACGCCGGCGCCGCCGACGCCGATCACGCGCAGCACCGGCTCGGTGGGCCGGTCGGGTGCAACGCGAACGAACGGCTCGGACTCAAGGTCCGGCGCGCGCTGGGCGGGGACCGGCTCGCGCTCCAGGATGTTCTCGGGAATGTCGTGGGAGAAGACGGCCTTCAGCCGCTCCTCGGGAGTCGGGATGCCCTCGTGGCGCCCGTAACGCTCCTCGCGCTCGGTGCGGCGGGACTCGCGCTCCTGGGCCCGGCGAGCGGCCTCGGTCATGCGCTCGGTGCTGCCGTGGCGCTCGGTGTTCCCCTGGGGCTCGGGAACATGCTTGGTCACCTGAGGCGCCGGCCCGCCCTCGGGGAGCGGCCTGCCGAGCTTCGGCTCCTCCTCCTGGTGCGGCGGCTTCTGCTCCGGGCGGGCGTCCTCGTCATCCGTCTTTCTGAAGAGCTGCGCCAGGGGGCCCTCGCGCATGCTCGCCCTCTTACCGCTTGCCATTCGCCAGGACCTCCTCAGCCAGCCGTCGGTAGGCGTACGCCGCCTTCCCGTCCGGGTCGTACTTGAGCACCGACATGCCCTTCACCG